>CAZYWD010000011.1:0-9662 GCA_964651795.1 uncultured Muribaculaceae bacterium | reverse complement strand
TTTAATTGAAGATCAATTGATTATTTATAAATGACATTACAAAATGTCTTTTTTTTTTAAGACTTTTGTTATATAATAATAAAGTAAGGATGTGTAAAAATGAAAAAAGTATTAAGTATTGTATTTGTAATAGGAATCATACTAGTAACAGGATGTGGTAACAAAAGTAGATATAATGAACCAATTGAATTAACATATAGTGAATATACAGAAAAAATAACAAACAAAGATAGTTTTGTTTTATTACTATGGCAAACAGGTTGTTCACATTGTGAAACATTTGAACCTAGATTAAATGAAGTAATAAAAAAATATGATTTAGAAGTTTATTCAATAAATACAGCTAATCTAAGTAATAGTGAGTATGCTAAAGTAAAGAATAAAACATTTGTTAATGGTACACCAACAACAGTAGCTATTAGAAATGGTGTGAAAGATGATACATTAGTGGGAGATAAAGACGAAGATGTTTTAGTAGATTTCTTTAAAGAAAATGGATATATAGGTGATTAAATGGATAACATAGAATTCAGTGCTATAAAAGAATATAGTGAAGATTTAACAAAAAAAACATATGTAACTAATCCCGCTATAGCTCGTGATGACGAAATAAAAAGATTAATCATGATTTTGTTAACACCAGAAAAATCAGGTTTACTAGTAGGTAAAGCTGGTATAGGTAAAACAGCTATCGTTGAAGGATTAGCATACTTAATTCAAAGAAATGAAGTACCTGATGCTTTAAAAGGATTTAGAATATTAAAAATAAATTCTACTTCTTTACTTGGAAAAGTAAATCTAAATGGTAAAGAAGAAATGACTATCCAAATACTAGTTAAAGAATTAAAAGAAACTGAAAAAACAATTTTATTTATAGATGAAATTCATACTTTAATTGGTGGTAAACAAGATGGTCCAATGGATTTAGCCAATATCTTAAAACCTGCTCTAGATAGAGGAGATATAAAAGCAATTGGTGCTACTACTACTCAAGAATATGATACATATATTATTAGAGATAGAGCCTTCTTAAGAAGATTCGATAAGATAGAAGTATTAGAACCAAATGAACCAACAACAGTAAGAATATTGATGGAATCATTACCTAAGATTGAAAAACAAACTGGATGTAAATTTAAATATAATGAATATGTTAATAAAATGTTAGTAACAGCTATAGTATCAGCTACATCAGAATTTAAAAGAGTTTATGGACTAGCTGCTATGTATCCTGATGTTGCTTTCTCAGTATTAACGGGTGCATTTTCTCAAGCTTTATTCAATAATAAAAATGAAGTAGATGTATTAGATGTATATAATGCTATTAAAATATCAAAGAGAATTTATCCTGATAGTATAATAAAAGAATTGAATGCTTTTAGAGAAACATTTGGTGACTTTTGTAAAGAACAAAAAATCACTTTACCAGTTGTAACTATAGATGAAATAAAAGGTGAAAATGATATTTATTAAGTAGATTAAATCTACTTTTTAAATTGATAAAAAAATAATAGTGTGCTAAAATAAATATGGATGGTGATAATATGAAAAAGATACCTTTAAAAAATTATATTGCATTAGGACTTATCTTTATTTTAACAGTGGGGATACTTATTTACTTTGTAAATTTTTATAATTCAAAAAAAGAATATGAAAATAGTACAAATGATAGAATGAATTTCCTAAAAGAAATAACTACAAGTGATTTTAATAATTACATTACAGAAAATTTAGATTTTATTTTATACACATCTAATAGTGAAAATCAAGATATAGTAAAAGTAGAAAAAACATTAAAAAATAAATTAGGTAAAAAAGAATATATAAATCAAATGATATATTTGAATTTGAAAAATACATCAATTAATTTTATGGAAACATTAAAACAATATTTTTCTGAAAATTTGAAATCAACTGATTATAAAGAAATTCCAAATGTATTAATTGTTCAAGATGGGTTAATTATTCAAACACTATATGTTGATATTAATACAACAGCGCTAGATATAATTAAATTTATCGAGAAAAACTATGATTAATGTAGTCCTATTTGAACCAGAAATACCAGGTAATACTGGTAATATAATGCGTACATGTGCTGGAACAAATACAAAATTACATTTAATTGAACCATTAGGATTTAAATTAGATGAAAAAAGTATTAAGCGTAGTGGAGTAAATTATATAGAACACTGTGATTATACAGTATATAAAAATTTTGAAGAATTTAAGAAAAACAATAAAGGAACATATTATTATTTAACTAGATATGGTAAAAAACCACATACATCATTTGATTATAGTAATATTGATGAAAATATTTACTTTATATTTGGAAAAGAAAGTACAGGTATTCCTAAAGAAATATTGAAAGATAATTTAGATCATTGTATGAGAATGCCAATGAATGATAACATAAGATCCCTTAATTTATCTAATACAGTAGCAATTATGTTATATGAAGCATTAAGACAACAAAATTATAGAGATTTACTATTTACTGAGCCATTTAAAGGTGAAGATTATTTAGAAAAATAGAAAAATATGCACAAAGCATATTTTTTTGAATATAATTTAATGAAAAAAGATTGTAAATTATTATTTTTAATGATATTATATTTATAAAGAATAGGAGGACATTTATGGAATTTATACAAGAAAACTATATATGGTTAATAGTTGTAGGTGCATTTTTATTAATGATTATTATAGGATACATTGCAGATAGATCACAAAAATTTAATAAAGAAAAACCAAAAAAAGAAAAGAAACCAGTACTAAAAGAAAAAGTTGAAGATGAGGTTGAAGAAGAAATAAAAGAACCAGAAGGTACTACTCTAAATGCAAACCCATTAGATGATTTTGATATGACAAATGGTATGGACAATTCATTTAATGATTGGGATGAAAACAAAAAAATAGAACCTGAGGAAGAAGTTATTGTTAACGAAATTCCAACTATGGATAATTCATTTGCTGAATGGAATGATGCGCCAGTTGAAGAAACAGTAGAACAACCTGAAGAAACTTCATTAGAAGAAACTGCTGAATTACCTGAGGAAGAAACTTTAATTGAAATGAATGAAGCAACTGAAGAACCTGAATATGTAGAAACAGATTGGAATAATGATCAACCAGAACAAGTTGAAAATTTAGAAACACCAACTGAATTTGCAGATAGCTTAAATGAAGAAGAACCTAAAGTTCCAGAAACAGTAGAACAACCAGTTTCAGAAATAACAGATGACGAAACAAATACTGGAATAGAAGATTTAGAAATAACATTACCTAGCATTGAAACATTAAATGAAGAAATAAAAGATGTTGTCGATGAAGAAGATGTATGGAAATTTTAAAAGTAGAATTATCTACTTTTTTCTTTTTATAGGTTTCAAAAATTTTAAATATATGTTATAATTTTAGAGAGTAAAAGAGGAGGCAGTTTATGACTTTTGACAGCATAGCTAGTTTATTAACAAAATTAATAGATGTTTTATTAGTATGGCTAGTACTTTATTATATTTTAAAAAACGTAAGAAAAAATGTTAAAATGGTTCTTTTATTTAAGGGATTATTATTTATAATAGGGCTTAAAATAATAAGTGATGTATTAGATTTAGTAACAATTGGTTACTTATTAGATTATGTAATAACTTGGGGACCACTCGCACTTATAGTTATATTTCAACCAGAAATTAGAAATGTTCTTGAACACTTAGGTAGAAGTCAACTATTAGGTAGACATAAAGTCTTAACAGTAGATGAAAGAGAAAAAGTTGTATATGAAATAGTAAATGCTATGGAAGCTTTAAAGAAAGATAGAATTGGAGCTTTAATAGTTATTGAAAGAGATAACAGTTTAACAGAATATATTCAAAAATCCAAAAAAATATATGCTGATATATCTAGTGATCTATTAATATCTATATTTTTCCCAAATAACCCATTACATGATGGTGGAGTAATAATTCAAGGAGATAAAATTACTAGTGCTGGTGCTGTATTCCCAACTAGTGATAATTTAAAAATTAGTAAGAGATTAGGAACAAGACATAGAGCCGCTTTAGGTATATCTGAAACAGGTGATTCAATTTCATTAATTGTTTCTGAAGAAACTGGAAGATTATCTGTAGCAATGAATGGTGAGTTAAACTATAATCTTACATTAGATGAAGTAAAAATGATTTTACTTGAAGAATTACGTCCAAAACAATCACTATTAATGGACTATAATGAAGAGGAGGAAGATCAAGATGAAATCAATAATTAGATTTTTCAGAAAAATTGCTTCCTTTATAGATAAAAAAATTGTAGTTCCTATTACAAAATTAATATTAAAGATAACAACTAAATTTGATAAATCAGGTAAAAAATTTGAAAATTGGTTAACCAAAACAAATACATTATTATTCATATCATTATTTCTATCAATAGCGATATTTATAATGATTGATCAAAAAATATTGGTTTACACAGATAGTAATGCTGTTGTATTAAAAAATCAACCAGTAAATGTTACATACAATTCAGAAAAATATGTTGTAGAAGGATTGCCAGAAACTGTTGATGTAACCTTGATAGGTACAAAAACAGATTTATATATTGCAAAACAATCATCTGCTCATGATGTTACAATAGATTTAACAGGATTAAAAGCAGGTACTCACAAAGTTAGTATCGCATATAATCAAAATACTGGATCAATTGACTATATGGTAAACCCTAGCGTTGCTACTGTAATCATATATGAGAAAGTATCTGAAACAAGAACTATGACAGTTGATATAATTAATAAAGATAAATTAGATTCAAAATTATCTATTGAAAATATTAAATATGATACTGATAAAGTGGTTATAAAAGGTGCAGAGCATCAATTAGAAGAAGTTGTTGCAGTTAAAGCATTAGTTGATATAAATCAATTACCTTCTCAAGAAGCAGGTACATATACACTAAAAGAAGTCCCATTAAAGGCATACAATGCTAATGGTGAAGTAGTTGATGTAGAAATAGTACCATCAACTATGAGTATAACATTAGATGTTACATCTCCAAGCAAAGAATTAACATTAAAAGTAGTTCCAACAGGAGAAGTAGCTTCAGGATATGCTATAAGTACAATGTCACTTAACGAAACCAAGGTAACTGCTTATGGTAATACCGAAGATTTGGCTAAATTGAATTATATTCCAGTAGAAATAGATGTTTCAGAATTGAAATCTAGTAAAACATATAAAGTAGAATTAACTAAACCAGTGGGCGTTAAAGCATTATCAATTAATAATGTTACAGTGTCAGTAAGTTTAGGCGAAGTATCAAATAAAAAAATCGATAATGTTGGTATTGAATATAGAAATCTTACTGAAGGATATACAGTTCAAGGAATTGATAAAACAAGAGTAACCGTTTCCTTAAAAGGTGTAAGTACTGTTATTGACAATATTACTTCTGACGATGTTACAGCCTATATTGATCTTGATGGATTAACAGAAGGTGAATATGAAGTAGATGTAAATGTTGAGGGAACAGATAATAAAATTCAATATTTATCAATGACAAAGAAAATTAAAATTAAAGTATACAAATTAACAGACTAAAAAATAAAGACACTATCAAAGTGTCTTTTAATGTTCTTCAATATGATTGAAAAGTAAGCCAATATTTACAATTCCGCAGATACCGACTATTATGTAAATTATTGTGGCTAAAATATCCAAGTTCATTAGTTCAACAAAAAGATAATCAACTAAATTGAAATCAAATAGCCCCACTAATAACCAATTTAGAGCTCCAATAATCGTAAAAACCAACGCTGTTTTTTGAAGTGCTTCCATTTAAACCATCCTTTCATATTATATATTGTATATAAAATAATCAATTTTATTCATAATTGAGTTAAATAAAAATATAATTAAATGAAAACAATTATGAGGTGAAAGAATGAAAAAAATAGGTTTAGGTTTATTGTTAATCTTAGTAGTATTATGTACCGGATGTTTTAATAAAAACAAAGATACACTAAAGTCATTTAAAAAATCAGTGGAGAAGTTAAATAGTTATAAAGTGGAAGGAACATTAGAAATAATAAATAATGAAAACATTTATACATATGATGTTGAAGCATCATATAAAAAAGAAGATACATTTAAAGTTAGTTTAAAAAACAAAACAAATGACCATGAGCAGATAATTTTAAAAAATGAAGAAGGCGTTTTTGTATTAACACCATCATTAAATAAAAGTTTTAAATTTCAAAGTGATTGGCCATATAATAATTCACAAAGTTATTTATTACAAAATATACTAAATGATATTGAAAATGATGATGAGAACATTATAGAAGAAAAAGATAATGAAATTATTGTAACTACTAAAGTTGATTACCCTAACAATAAAAAACTTGTAAATCAAAAAATATTCTTTGATAAAAATGGAAATATCAAGAAGGTAGAAGTATATAATAAAGATAGTATTGTTAAGATAAGAATGACATTTAATAAATTAAATATAAATACCAAATTTGAAGATAACTACTTTAATTTAGATAAAAATATGAATACCACTAAAACAACAATTACCGATGAACAACTAGAGACTACTTTCTATCCAATGTACATTCCAGAAAACACATATCTCCAGAGTGAAGAAAAAGTAGATTTACAAGAAGGCGAAAGAATAATATTAACATTTGCAGGAGAAAATCCATTTATGTTAATAGAAGAGACTGCTAAAGTGGAAGATAATAATACAATACCTGTATATGGAGATGTTGAATTACTTAATGATACAATTGGATATATATCAGATGGTGTGGCATCTTGGATAAGCGGTGGTGTAGAATATTATGCTGTAAGTGAAACTATGGATACGGCAGAGTTATTAGAAGTTGTGAATTCAATTAGTGTTTTACCAGTTGGCAAATAAAAAAATAAGTGATATAATTCTATTGGTGATTTAAATGGAACAAACATATAGTGTAAAACAAATAATAATCAGTTTAATTATAGTTATGGCAGTTATTATAATATTTTATGGGGTAACAGTATTATTAACTAAAAATAAACAAAATGATGATAATAATAATACATTTGAAAATAACGAAGTAGTAATTCAATATGATGAAATTATAGTTGGTGAAATATATAATCAAACTCCATCAGAATATTATGTATTGGCTTATACTGGTGATGATAGTCAAACATATATATCTAAAGTTAGTACATATGGTGAATTAGATGGTGCGATAAAAACATATCAGATAGATTTATCAAGTGCGTTCAATAAAAAATATGTAGCTAGTGAAAGCAATTTTTATGGAACTTATCCAGTCTTTAGTGAAACAACTTTAATCAAAATAGTAGATAAGAAAATAACTGAAACATACACTGGAACTGATATTACTACACAAATAGAAAATATGACAAACATGATAAAAGAATAAATTAATTTTATTCTTTTTGTTTTATAGAATTAATTATAAAAATGTGATATATTAATAATGGTGAGAATATGGAAAAGATACTTGATAAAATTAAAAGAAAAGAAAAGAAAGAAAAACCTAAAAAATTCACTAGTGGTGAAGTTATATTTTTAATAATTACAACATGTCTTATTAGTCTATTGTTTGGCTTATTTATTAATAACAGTTCGGATATAAAAGAAGAAGATAAAACATTAGATGAATTTATTAAGACATATAATGATTTACTAAGTAATTATTACGAAGATATAGATAAAAAGGAATTATTAAGTGGCGCAATTAATGGTATGCTTAGTACTTTAGATCAATATTCAACATTGATAGATACTGAAACTAATGAAAATTTCTATTTAACATTAGAAGGAAGTTATAATGGGGTTGGTATAGAAATATCAAATGATGAAAAAAACAATATAATCATTATAGGAGTTTTAAGTAACTCTCCAGCTGAACGTGCAGGATTAAAAGCGGGAGATATTGTAAAAAAAATAGATGATTTAGAATTAGAAAATCAAGAATTCAATGTTTTATCAGATTATATTAGAAAAAGTTCCGGCAAAAACAACTATAAAGTTATTATTGAGAGAAATGGTTCTATTGAAACACATGATTTATCTAAGGAAATTGTAACTATTAAATCAGTTGATTATAAGGTAATAGAAAAAGATGAACATAAAATAGGATATATATATATATCAATATTTTCTAACACAACAGCATTACAATTTAAAAATGCATTAGACGATTTGAAAAAACAACAAGTTGATTCATTCATATTTGACGTTAGGGAAAATACAGGAGGACATTTAACAACTGTTGTTAATATGTTGTCTGAATTATTATCTAAAGAACATATAATTTATCAAGTAGAAAAAAATAATGCTATCAATAAATTTTACTCATTAGGTAACAAAGATATTGAATATCCAATTGTTATAATTCAAAATGGTGGTTCTGCATCTGCTGCTGAATTATTCTCAGTATCATTAAAAGAAAATTTAAACGCAGTTATTGTAGGAGAAAATAGTTATGGTAAAGGAACTATACAAGAACTAAATTATTTAAGTAATGGTGATTCATATAAATATACAACAAAAAAATGGTTATCACCAAAAGGCAATTGGATTAATAAAGTAGGAGTGGAACCAAATATAAAAGTTGCACTTGACGAAGAATATGCAAAGAATCCAACTGATGATAACGATAATCAATTACAAATGGCAATAAAAGAATTAATTAAATAATATATAAAAGAAAAGTATATATAAAGATAAATTAAGCAATCAACTACGATTGCTTTTTACTATGGTGGACATTTTAGACTTTATTTTTTTATCAAAAAAGGTTATAATGTAGAACAAGAGGCGATATTATGAAACAAATGTGCATAGGCGATAAATTAAAAATACAATGTTATAAACACAATGGTAAAGTTCACAGATATTGGGATGAAGCAACAATAATTGATATGAATAAGGAATATATTGTATGCGCCAATAATAAAATATTAGTGATAGAATCAGATGGAAGTACTAGAAAGACTAGAGAACCAGCAGTTATGTATTTTTTTAGAAATAAATGGTTTAATATAATAGCACAACTAAAAAAAGATGGAATATCATATTATTGTAATATAGCAACACCATATCTAATTGAAGACGGAACTATCAAATACATAGATTATGATTTAGATTTAAGAATATACGCTAGTGGTGAATATAAAATATTAGATAGACAAGAATATAAGTATCATAAAAAATTAATGAATTATTCTAATGATTTGGATATAGTTATAAAAAATGGATTAGATGAATTAATAAAATTATATAAAAGTGGTTCTAAAATATTTGATACAGAATATAATTTAGAGTATTATGATCAATATATGAAGCTGGAACAAGAGTAATAATTGACAGTTTTTTTACTAAAAAATGTCTAATTTAAAAAAAATTGAAAAAAAGAAAAAAAACTCTTGACTTAATTATTTTGATTTGATATATTAGTAGTGCTTTTCGAGAAGAAAGGGCTTATAAAACATTGAAAAACGGCACTTGTCGTAAAATTTAAAAAAAATTAAAAAAATGTTGAAATAAGTATTGACTTACTCAAAAAGAAATGATATATTAGTAGTGCTTTCAACGAGAAAGCCGAAATGATCTTTGAAAACTGAGCAAAAATGTCA
>CAZYWD010000010.1:7248-9860 GCA_964651795.1 uncultured Muribaculaceae bacterium | reverse complement strand
TTTAGATGATAATAAATTTATTAAAATGAATATTAAAATATAAATAGATTAAATTCTATTTTTTTATTGTATAATATAATTAATAAAAGTTTTAATTATGTATTGACTCTAACACGATGTTATAGTTTATCATTATAGTGAGGTGAAATGAATGTTAAAGATAGGTGATTTTTCAAAACTATCATGTATCAGTATCAGAATGTTAAGATATTATGACAAACAAAATATGTTAAAACCATCATATATAGATGAAGAAACAGGATATCGTTTTTATGAAATTACACAATTAGAAGAAGCAAATATGATTATGAAACTAAGATCATTAGATTTTTCAAATAAAGTCATTAAAGAAATATTAAATGATAAAACTAAAAAAAATATAGATTATTATTTTAATATTAGAATAAAAGAAATAGAACAAGAATTACAACGAATTTTACGATTATCAAAAGAAATGAGTCAAATTGTAAAAGTTGATTATAATCGTATTACTTATAATGTAATTAAAAAAACAATTCCTAAAAGAAAAGTTGCTAGTTATAGAAAAATTATATCAAACTATATGAATGAATCAGAATTATGGAATACACTATATCAAGAATTAAAAAAATTAGGTATTGAAATTATTAATGATGATTATACTATGGCTATATTTCATGATTTAGAATATAAAGATGAAAATGTCGATATCGAAGTTCAAGTAACAGTTGATAAAATTTATAATGATACAGATACAATCAAATTTTTTGAAACAGAAAGTATAGATGTTGCTTCAGTAACTTTTAATGGTAGTTATGATAAAATGATAGAAGTTACAAAATCAGCACTCCTATGGATAGAATTAAATAACTATGAATTAGTACAACCAACATTCAACATATATCATGTATCACCTGCACAAGATAAAAATCCAGATAATTGGGTAACTGAAAGTTGTTTTATAATAAAAGAAAGGAATGATTAAAATGGCAAGACCAACTACAAAAAATGATTTAATTGAAGTAGCAACCAATCAATATGATAAATTATGGAAACTTATTAATAGTATTAGTGAAGAAGATCAAAACAAAGAATTTACATTTGATAAGGAGAGTGCTGGTAAAGAAGCACATTGGAAAAGAGATAATAATATGAGAGATGTTTTAATTCATTTATATGAATGGCATCAATTATTACTTAATTGGGTAGATAATAATACTAAAGGAATAGAAAAACAATTTTTATTAGAACCATATAATTGGAAAACTTATGGAGATATGAATATGGAATTCTTTAAAAAACATCAAAAAACTTCTTATGATGAAGCAAAAGAATTATTTATTAGTAGTCATAAAAAAGTAATTGATTTAGCTAATAAATTTACAAATGATGAATTATTTTCTAGAAATGTATTTCCTTGGGTTGGAACATCACCATTAGGTAGTTATTTTGTTTCAGTAACTTCAAGTCACTATGATTGGGCTATGAAGAAACTAAAAAAACATATAAGTACTTTATAATAATTTATAAACAGATTAAAAAAATCTGTTTTTATGTTATAATTAATATAGTACATAATAAAGATAGGTGATTGAATGAATACAGCATATAAAACATATAAGGCATATAAACAAAGTATAAATGATATTTATAAAGAACTTAATACTTCTAAAAATGGATTAAGCCATAATCAAGTAACAGAATTAGAAAGAATATATGGTAAAAATATTTTAATTGAAAAAAACAAAAAAACTAAATTACAAATATTTTTAGATCAATTTAAAAACATAATGATAATACTTTTATTAATTGTAGGAATATTATCTTTAATATATTCAATAATAAATAAAAGTGATTTTTTAGAACCTATTGTAATACTAGGAACATCCATAATAAATTGTATTATGGGATATCTACAAGAATCTAAAGCAGAAGATGCGATTGGAAAACTAAAAGAATATTCAGCTAACTATGTAACTGTAAAAAGAAATGGCAAATATCAAGAAATTGATTCAAAAAATTTAGTTGTAGGAGATTACTTAATATTAGAAGCAGGAGATAAAATACCAGCTGATGCTAGAATAATAGAAAGTTACTTTGGTAAAGTAGATGAATCAATACTAACAGGAGAAAGTAATAGTGTAGATAAAACAGAAGAAGCAATTACTAAAGATGTTTCAATATCAGAAAGAACTAATATGGTTTATTCAGGTACTATCTTAGTATCAGGTAAAATAGAAGCTATAGTAGTTGCTACAGGTATGGATACAGAATTAGGTAAAATAGCAACATCAATTGATGTATCAGAAGAACCTATTACACCAATAGAAATGAAAGTACAAAAAATAAGTAAATTTATAACTATAGTAGCAAGTATTTTAATAGTATTTGTTTTAATCTATGGAATAATAAATAACTATACTTTTATTAGTTTAATAATGCTATGTATTTCAATGACAGTAGCAAGTGTACCAGAATGTTTACCAATTGCTATAACAGCAACCTTATCTATAGGAGTTAGTCAAATGGCTAAGAAAAAATCAATAGTAAGAAATTTAGCTGCTATTGAAACATTAGGTAATACAGAAATAATTTGTTCTGATAAAACAGGTACATTAACAGAAAATAAAATG
>CAZYWD010000010.1:0-7148 GCA_964651795.1 uncultured Muribaculaceae bacterium | reverse complement strand
TAAATGATAAATCTATATTATATACAAAAGGTAGTTTTGAATCTATAATAGATAGAAGTTCTAAAATATTAATAGATGGAAAAGTAACAGATTTAACAAAAGAAGAAATAGAAAAATATAAAAAAATAGAAGAAACAATGTCACAAGAAGCATTAAAAGTATTAGCATTTGCTTATAAAGAAATTGATAATGAAGTTGCTTCAGAAGAAGAATATTTTAAAGAAGAAAAAGATTTAATATTAGTAGGATTAATAGGATTAAAAGATCCAGTTAGAAAAAACATAAAAGAATCAATTGAAACATGTAAGAGTGCTAACATAAAAATAATTATGTTAACAGGAGATAACTTACCAACAGCTGCTGCTATTGCTAAAGAAGTTGGAATTTGTAAAGATACAAGTGAATGTGTTAATGCTACTGAATTAGATGGATTAAGTGAAGAAGAATTAATTGAATATATCAATAAATATTCTATATTTGCTAGAGTTAGTCCAGAAAACAAATTACAAATTATAAAGGCAATACAAAAAACAAATAAAGTAGTTGCCATGACTGGTGATGGAGTAAATGATGCTCCAGCCATAAAACTAGCTAATGTTGGAGTAGGTATGGGTAAAAGTGGTACAGATGTAACTAAAGATGTATCAGATATAATCTTATTAGATGATAGTTTCAGTACCATAACAACTGCCATATCAGAAGGTAGAAGAATATATGATAATGTAATAACAAATATTTTATATAACTTATCAAGTAACTTTACTGAAATAGCAATTATTCTATTTGGTATGTTAACAGGTAATACAATAATATCTGCTATTCATATACTATATATTGATTTAGTAGCAGATACTATACCATCTATTACATTAGCATTTGAAGGTGCTTCAAAAGATATAATGAATAGAAAACCTAATGGATTAAATAAAAAAATATTTACTAAATTCTTTAGTGCATTTTTAATTATATCAGTTATATTAGAAACACTAATCAGTTTATATATTTATTATCACTTTATGGATTTAGGTGAGCCTACAGCCCAAACTTTAGCCCTTTTAAGTATTATTATAAATGAATTTGTATTTGCTTATAATTGTCGTTCATTAAAAGAACAAATACATAAAAGAGGATTATTTAGTAATAAATATTTAAATATCGGAATACTTGCTTTAATAGGAATTCAATTATTAGTATTCCTTACTCCAATTGGTGCAATATTTGGATTAAAAATAATAACATTTACTCAATTACTATTTGTATTAGTAGTTAATATTATATCTTTTGTTATAATAGAGATGATAAAACCAATTATAGCTAAAAAATTTATAGATGAATAAGGAGGTTTATGGAAAATATAATAATAGAAATAATGAACAATTATGGATATATAGGTATTGGTTTACTTATATTAATTGAAAATTTATTTCCACCTATACCAAGTGAAGTAATTTTAACATTTGGTGGATTTATGACTATTAGTAGTGATATGACTATTTTAGGAGTTATAATAGCTGCAACACTTGGATCAGTATTAGGTGCGATTGCGCTATATTATATAGGTAAAATATTAAATAAAGAAAGACTTATAAAAATTGTTAAAAGTAAATATGGAAAAGCCTTAAGAATAAAACCTAAACATATAGAATCAGCAGATAAATGGTTTGATGATAAAGGTAATAAAACAGTATTCTTTTGTAGATTTGTACCAGTAGTAAGAAGTTTAATAAGTATTCCTGCTGGTATGAGTGAAATGCCAATAGTAAAATTTATAATATATACTATTTTTGGTAGTGCGATATGGAATACAGTATTAGTTTGTGTAGGAGCATTTGCTGGAGATAAAAAAGATTACATATTAACTATAATAGATAGTGCTTCATATGTAATTGTTGCTATAATATTTATTATTGGAGTATTATTCATATATAGATTTTATAAAAAAACAAATAAAAAAAAGTAACTCAACTTTCAGTTCGTGTTCAAAAATACTTTTATAATATAAAATGAATATGAAAGGAGAAAGAATATGAATCAAGAAAAGATTGGAAAATTTATTGCAGAATGTCGTAAAGACAAAAATTTAACTCAATTACAGTTAGCAGAAATATTAGGAGTAACTGATAGATCAGTTTCCAAATGGGAAAATGGTAGGTGTATGCCAGACTTATCACTTTTTAAACCAATATGTACTGAATTAGATATTACTATAAATGAGTTATTAAGTGGGGAAAGAATAGAAAAAGAATTATATCAAGAAAAGTTAGAGGAAAATATTGTTAATACAATAGATTATTCTACTAAGAAAATAAGTTATAATAATAATATATTTGGTATGGTTTTATTAATGTTTGGTTTTTTAATTACATTAACTGCTATTGCTATTTTTCCTAGTGAGAGTAGTTGGAGTTCTATATATTCTGTTTTAGGTAGTATAATCGCACTAATAGGTTTTTCTAAATTAATTAAAAAATTATCTTATCCTAAAAGAGTATTATTGAATTTTGGATTTTATATTTTGTTTATAGTAATTTTATTTGTATTAGATTTTTTAAATGTAAAATTAAATAATGAAGTACCAAGATTTTCAAGTTATAAAATTTCAGCTGATGAATCAATCTATTATGATACACCATTTTATGATGTTGTTAGATGTAATAGAGATACTAAAGATGAATATTATATATTAATGGAAAATCAAGACTATGATAAAGAAAATATTCAAAAATATTGTAAATAATTAAATTATAGATAGATTTTAAAATCTATCTTTTTTGTTGTATAATTATATTATGTAGGAGTGAATCAAATGGAAAAATATATATGCTTATTAAGAGGTATAAATATAAGTGGTAAAAATAAAATTTCAATGGATGAATTAAAAAAAGAATATGAAAAAATAAAAGAATATAAAAACAATATTTTTTGGTCATATAGTTTAAAAGATTAAATGTATATAGAAATAATTGGTGATATAATGAATAATACATTTTACGAAATGATCTTTAAAAGAAAATCTTTTCATCTATTTAGAGATACAGGTAATGAAAAGATATCTTCATTAGAAATAGATGAAATAAAACAAGCATTAAAAACATTTAAACCTTTAATGGATAATATAAAAATAGATTTTAAAATAGTTCCAGGTAGTGAAACTAATTGTAATAGAGATGAAGAATATTGTATTTTATTTTATAGCGAAAAAAAAGATAATTATTTACACAACATTGGATATATTGGTGAACAACTTGATTTATATTTGACATCATTAAATATTGGAACACTTTGGTTTGGTATTGGTAAAGTAGAAGAAATAAAATACAATGATTTAGATTTTGTTATTATGATGGCTATAAAAAAAGTACCAATTGATAAATTTAGAAAAGATATGTATAAAAGTAAAAGAAAAGAAATAAATGAAATGTGGATTGGTAATGATTATTTAGATGTAGCAAATATAGTAAGATTTTCACCAAGTGCTTGTAATACACAACCATGGATAGTTGAAAGTAATAAAAATGAATTAAATATTTATAGATATAAAAAAGAAGGTAAAAAAGGAATAATGCCTAAAGATTCAGTTAGTTATTATAATAAAATAGATATAGGTATATTTTTATTATTTATGGATGTATGTTTAGATCATAATAGTATTAAATATGATAAACAAATATTTATAGATAATAGTAGTGATGATACAGAAAAAACTTTAGTAGCAACTTATAATTTAAAATATAATTAAAGGAGAATAATATGAAAAAAATATTAACAATTATTATATGTAGTATTTTACTTACTACTGGTTGTAATAAAAAAAATACTGAAGAACAAGAATTATATATGCTAGGTCATACATTAGATGATGGAAGAATAGTTCATTCTACATTTTCTGTTCCATATATTAATAAAAATAATAAATCATATTTAGGAGATGCTTTATTAAATAATATAATCACTATAGATGAATTTTTAAATGATTTAGATCATGTTGATGCTTTAAATGATGGTGGATCAGAAATATATAAATATAATAAAAGTAATAAAACATATGGTAATGAAGAATTTTATGTTATTGCATGTAATAGTCTAGATAATATTAAAGATATCTTTATTGCTAAAAAAAGAGATTCTTTAGAAAATAAATGTAATCTTAAAATAGATGATTTAGAAGGTGTATCAATGATTATTAAAGATGTAACTAATGTTGGTGCGAAAGTTATAATAACTGATAAAAGTGATAGAAAAAACATCTATGGAGAGAGTTATAAAATAGAGAAAAAAGAAGATAATATATGGACTGAATTAGAATCAATAAATGATTTAGTTTTTACAAGTATTGGTTATAATCTTAAAGAAGACAATACTTTAACATTTGATATTAACTGGGAATATTTATATGGAAAACTTGAAAGTGGAGAATATAGAATTTTAAAAGATACTTCAATTCAAGGTGAAGGAACAATTCATTATATAAGTGTTGAATTTATAATTAAATAGGATGTGATAATATGGTAATAAATATTGATAATCATGAATTTACAGAAGTATGGGATAATGTTTTATATAAAAAATTAACAAACTATCCTCAAATAACAGATTACGAATTAAAAAATATTATTGATTTTATTTCATATGAAGAAAAAAATAATAGAACATGTGAAATAATATGTGAAGATGAATATTTATTAAATTATATTAAACAAGAAATAAAAAATATTGATAAATATAAAAATATAAATAGTCCTAAAAAAATAACAGAATGTACTGCCTGTTTAGATAAAGGATGCTTAACAGAATATGTATGTCATACAACACCAATTGAAAATGCAATTAATATATTCAAAACAGGTAAATTATTATTTGCAGTTAAAGCTAGAAATATATCTTATGAAGAACTACAAAAAGAAAATAGAAATGCTGCTAAAGATCCAATAGATTATTTTGATTATATAATGTTTGCTTGGGGAAATTGTCAAGCAGGTGATAGACTTGTTATGGAAAGAAAATTAAAAAGATTTCCTAATGAGGAAGATTTAAGTAAAAATTTTACACCTGGAATAAGATTTTATTTTAAATATAATGATTTATTAAAACATGAGAATGCTACTATAGATGGAGTATTACCAGTAAAAATTAAAGGTAGTCTAGATTTAAATGAATGGGTATATTCAATAATTATTCCAACTATGTATAAAGAAGAATTAGAAAAAATTATTCCAGTTAATTTAAAGAATAGAGTTTTCTATTTAGATAGTAAAGATTTAGATATTTGGAAGTGGACTAAAAAAGTATATGATTTTATTTCAAAATAATAAGTATAGAACAGATTAAAAAATCTGTTTTTTTATTTAAAATCCATTTGCAAAATTTGTCAAAATAAAAAGTTTTGCAAGTGTATCATCAAAACTTTACAATATATATAAAATATGTTAAAATTATATCAGGTGAAGAAAAATGATAATTAGAGAGAAATATTTAGAAAAATTAATTAATGCTAAAGATACAGAATTTATAAAAGTTGTTACTGGTGTAAGAAGAAGTGGTAAATCAACATTATTATTAATGTTTAAGGATTATTTATTAAATAATAATGTAAAAGAAACATCAATAATTCATATTAATTTTGAATCTGCTATGTATGATAATATTACAAATTATAAAGATTTATATGAGTATATTAGAGAAAGAATTAAAAATAAAAAAACATATATATTATTAGATGAAGTTCAAAATGTAGATAAATGGGAAAAAGCAATCAATTCATTAAAAATAGATTTTGATGTTGATATATATATAACTGGATCGAATGCTTATCTTTTATCTTCAGAACTATCTACTTTATTATCTGGTAGATACATTGAAATAAAAATGTATCCATTATCATTTGAAGAATTCTTACTATTTAATAATTATGATAAAACAGATATAGAAGACAAATTTTATGAATATTTAAAATATGGTGGTCTTCCAGCAATAACTTCAATTAAAGATAAAACAGATTTAGTTATGTCATATTTGAATGATATATATAATACCATTGTTAAAAAAGACATAATTGATAGAAACAATATAAAAGATATTGCATTACTAGAAAATATTATTAAATTTTTAGCGACTAATATAGGTAGTCCTATATCATCAACTAAAATCAGTGATTATTTAAATAGCAATAAGATAGTTTCCAAATCAAATCATCAAACTATTGATAATTATTTAAATATGTTAGAAAAATCATTTATAATGTATAAGGCAGATAGAACTGATATAAGAAATAAGACATTATTAAAAACTTTGGGAAAATATTATATTTCTGATATTGGAATACGAAATACTATTTTAGGATTTAGAAATATCGATGAAGGACATTTGCTAGAAAATATAGTTTATTTAGAATTATTAAGAAGAGGATATAAAGTTAATATTGGAAAAACTGGGGATTTTGAAGTTGATTTTGTCGCTGAAAATCCTAATCAAATAATATATTATCAAGTAACAAAATCTTTATATAATGAAGAAGTTAAAAATAGAGAAATAAGAAGTTTAGAAAGCATACCTGATAATTATGAAAAAGTTATATTAACAATGGATAAAACAATTAATAATGATTATAATGGTATAAAAATAATTAATTTAATTGATTGGTTAATTAATAATTAATGGAGGTGTATTATGGATTTATATAAGTCAGCAAGTTTACAATCTAGTTTTAGAGGTTATGATTATTTTAAAAATAAAAAAGTTATTTCTTATGAAAAAATTAGTAAAGTAGAATATAAAGGAATAGTTAAAGGTAGTGAAAGTAATTATGATGTTTTTATTAATATAGAACATCCTAAAAAAAATTCTAGTTGTAATTGTCCTCATGCTGAGGGAACAAAAATTACTTGTAAGCATATGGTAGCGCTTTATTTTACTATATTCCCTAAAAAAGCAAAACAATTTATGGATGAAATAGATGAACATAATAGGAAAGTTGAAGAATATTATGATACATTAGATGAAAGAGTACAGGCTTATATAAAACAAATGAATAAATCTGAATTACAGAAAGAACTATTAAATTGTTTATATCAAGAAGATTGGTTATATGAAAGGTTTGCTAGAGAACATATTGATTAAAGATAATTAATTTATCTTTTTTTTATTGATTT
>CAZYWD010000009.1:8061-10364 GCA_964651795.1 uncultured Muribaculaceae bacterium | reverse complement strand
GATAAAGAAGTACCAAAAGTACAATTCTAAGACTTATAAAAATAAGTCTTTTTTTTATATAAATATAGTATTTTTTTTCTAGTTGTGTTAAAATAATATTAGACTAGGAGGAATATAAATGCCTAAAGAACTTAATGATGAATTGAAAGAATTAGAAAAAAATGTTAAAAAAGTAAAAAAATATAAAAGAACAAAAAAAAATACTAAATCTAATGATAGTACTCCAACAAAATTAAAATTTAAAATAGTTGATTTAGAAAAAGAAAAAAATGATGTAAAAAATAATTTAGATGAATTAGAAAAAGAGTTAATAAATCATTCTAATGATAGAAAAGACATATTAAAAGAAATCAATGAAAGAATGGATGATTATTCTAGTCAAATATTAGATTATGAAAAGAAAATAGATTCATTTGAGTTAAAAGAAATAGAATATAAAAACCAAGAGAGAGAACTAAATGATTATATAGAAATGTACAATAATAAGTGTGAAGAATATAATGAAGAAGTATCTAAATTAAATCAAGAAATAGTTAATTTAAGAAAAAAAACACTTTCTAATGAAACTTTATTATCAACACTTAAATCAATGGTAACAATATTTGTTAAATACTATGGTATTGAAAAAGTATCAGAAATAACAGGAATAGAACAAGATAATATAGAAAAATACCTTCAAGATTAACTTGAAGGTTTTATTTATAACATTTGATAATTTGAACTGTTGTAATTATTTGAATATGAATTATACATATTTTCTAATGTAGAAACTCTTTTATCTAAATTATTAATTCTTTGTTCTAAGTTATTTAATTGTTGATCTACATTACTAGTAGTTGTATTTTGCATAGGTACTCCCATATTTTGCATAGGTACCCCTACATTTGTCATAGGCATTCCCATATTAGGCATCATAGGTACTCCCATATTAGGCATAGGGTATACTGGATAAGGGGCACCACAATTTCTATCTTTCTTCATATACACACTCCATTCTAATAAATTATATGCAAATGGATATAATTTGTGCTATAATTATTATGTTAGGATATGATAATATGAATTTATACGAATATGAAAATGCACTATATAAAAAAGGTATTACATATATAGGTGGAGTAGATGAAGTTGGTAGAGGTCCATTAATTGGGGATGTAGTAGCAGCTTGTGTAGTTTTACCTAAAGACTTCGTTTGTGAAGGATTAACAGATTCTAAAAAACTAAGTGAAAAAAAAAGAGACTTATATTATGATTATATAAAAGAACATGCCCTAGCTATTGGAATAGGCTCTATTAGTCCAGAGATAATAGATGAAGTTAATATTTATGAGGCTTCTAAATTAGCAATGTTACAAGCTATTGATAAGGTTAGAAAACAAATCAATTTAGAACACATATTAATAGATGCTATGCCACTTGTTCTAGATATTGATACAACTTCAATTATTAAAGGAGACTCAAAAAGTATCTCTATAGCGGCTGCATCAGTAATAGCAAAAGTAACAAGAGACAGAATGATGTATGAATTAGATAAAAAATATCCAGAATATGGTTTTGGTAGTCATAAAGGTTACCCTACTAAAAAACATATAGAAGCAATAAATAAATATGGTTTAATAGATGGTTATAGAAAAACATATGGACCAGTTAGTGATGTAATAGAAAGGATGAAATTATGCAAATAAGAATAATTAAGGTAGGTAGTTTACAAACTAATTGTTATATTTTAGTAAAGGATGGAAATTGTATTATTATAGATCCAGGAGATCAATTTTATTCAATAGAACACCAAATAGGTGATAATAAATTAATCGCAATTTTGATTACTCATAGACATCCTGATCATATAGGAGCTTTAGAAAAATTTGAAAGAGAATATGGTGTACCAGTATATGACATGAGTAATTTAGAAGAAAAAAAACATGATATAAATGGTTTTAGATTTGAAGTTATTTATACTAAAGGTCATACAGATGATTCAATATCTTTCTATTTCTATGAATATAATTTTATGTTCTCAGGTGATTTTTTATTTAAAGGATCAATTGGAAGAACTGATTTACCTACAGGAAGCAATGAGGATATGAAGGAAAGTATTTCTAAAATAATGGAATATAGTGATCGTATAAGAGTATATCCAGGTCATGGAGATATGACAAATTTAGGTGAAGAAAAAAATACAAATCCATTCTTAAATCAATAAAGCAATATTGCTTTTTTTTTGTTCTTTTGTCGAAGTTGTATAAATTAAAAATAAAATGTGCTAAATTATACTAGGAAGGTGAATAAATGTTAAATACCAT
>CAZYWD010000009.1:0-7961 GCA_964651795.1 uncultured Muribaculaceae bacterium | reverse complement strand
TAAAAATAAAATGTGCTAAATTATACTAGGAAGGTGAATAAATGTTAAATACCATACTAGAGTATAGGAAAGGAATTTTGTTTGTACGTTTAGATGGTTCACTAATTAAGAATACAGTTGGTTCAATTAATGAAAAATTAGTAAGTATTATTAAAGAAGATAATTTAGATAATATTGTTCTTAATGTAGAAAATTTAATAGAATTAGATTTTAAAGGAATAAATCTTATATTTTATTTATATGAGCTATGTAAAAAAAATAAAGGTCATATTTTAATATGTGGTTTAAATGAAAAAATAAAAAAGAAATTAAAAAAGAATCGAGTTTTAAATTATATAAAAGAAATAAATAGTGAATTAGATTCATTTAATTTAATCAAAATATAGGAGGACTTATGACAAATGAAACAATATTAGAATATAGTAATTACATATATGGATTAACAAAATATTTTAAAAATTATAAAAATAAAGAAGATTTATACCAAGTAGGTTATATAGGATTAATAAATGCCTATAATAGATTTGATCCAAATATGGGAGCTAAATTTACAACATATGCTTTTCCTTATATAATAGGAGAAATGTATAAATTAGTTTCTAGTGATAAAGGAATAAAAATAAGTTCTAATTATAATAAACTAAATTTAAAATTAGAAAAAGCTAGAATCTTATTAGCTCAAAATTTAAATAGATATCCTACTAATAAGGAATTAGCGCATTATTTAGAAATAGATGAGATAGATATAATAGAATGTATGAAAGCTAACAATCCATTAATGAGTATGGATTATGAAATAGATAATGAAGAAAAAAATACAAATTTAAGTGATATAATATCTGATAAGAAGTTAGATATAGATACATTAATTGCTTTAAGACAAGAAATAAATAAGTTAAATGAAGAAGATAGATATATCTTAGAAAGTAATTTAAATAATTATACTCAAGAAGAAATTGCTAATAAGTTAGGAATAAATCAAGTTCAAGTATCTAGAAAATTAACTAAAATAAAAGAGAAAATCAAGACAAATGTTGCTTGATTTTTTTGTATAAAATAATAATTATCTTATCATAATAAAGATAGGAGGAGATTATGGAAAAAGAAAAATATAAAGAGATAGTAAAGAAACATGCACCTAAAGAAGATAGATTATATAATGGCTTTAAAGCATTTGTAATAGGTGGAATAATGGGAGTAATAGGACAATTATTACTACAATTTTATTCTTATGCATTAGATATTCCAACTAAAGAAGCAGGAACATTTATGATAATAACTTTAATATTTATTGGTTGCTTACTTACTTGTTTAGGATTTTTCGATAAAATTGTTAAATGGGCAGGAGCAGGTTTAATAGTACCAATAACAGGATTTGCTCATTCAATGATGAGTGCTGCTTTAGAATATCGTAAAGAGGGATTAGTAACAGGGATAGGAGCTAATATGTTTAAATTAGCTGGTACTGTAATTGTATTTGGAGTAGTTAGTGCTTATGTTTTTGGACTTATTAGAATAATTTGTTTTGGAGGTACAGCATGACATTTAAATATAATAATGTGTACATTAATGATGCAGTAACTATAACTGGACCTTATGAAAAAAAAGGACCATTAGGTAATTTTTTTGATAAAAGTTATAAAGAATTTTATTTTGGGACTAATTCTTGGGAAGAAGCAGAAAGTAAATTAATAGAAGAATCTGTAAACATGTTAGTTAATAGAGTGTCAACTAAACCAGAACTATTAATATCAGGTGATTTGTTAAATCAAATTGTAGCTTCTAACTATGCAGCTAGTAAATTAGGTATTCCATATTTAGGAATATATAGTGCATGTGCTAGTTCTGTTGAAGGATTAATAATAGGAGCTAATATGATTGAAGCAAAACAAATTAAGACTTGTGTTTGTTCAGCTTCATCACATAATAATGCAGCAGAAAAACAATTCAGATATCCAGTTGAATATGGTGGAGTAAAACCAAAAACTACTACATTTACTACAACTGGTGGATGTTCAGCATTTTTAAGTACAAAGAAAAATAATATAAAAATAGAAAGTTCAACTATAGGTAAAGTGGTAGATATGGGAATTAAAGATGTATATAATATGGGAGCTGTAATGGCACCAGCTTGTGCTAATACATTATATACTCATCTAATTGAAACTAAAAGAGATGTAAATTATTATGATTTAATATTAAGTGGTGATTTAGGTAGATATGGAAAAGATATAATGAAAGATTATATGAAAGAAGAATATAAAATAGAATTAAATAATTATGATGATTCTGCTTGTATGATATACGATATTAATAATCAAGATGTATATGCAGGAGCATCTGGTCCAGCTTGTTTACCACTTGTTACATATAGTTATATATTTAATAAAATGAAAAATAAAGAAATAAAAAAAGTTTTATTACTTGCAACTGGTGCTTTAATGTCAACTACAATGGTAAATGAAAAAGAAACAATACCAGCTATTACACATGCTATAAGCTTGGAGGTGGTAGAATGATTTACTTAAATGCTTTTATATTTTCTGGAATAGTATGTTTAATTGGACAAATGATATTAGATAATACAAAATTAACTGCAGGACATGTTACTACTATATTTGTTGTATTAGGTGCATTTTTAGATATATTTAGTATTTATGATAAATTTGTATTGTGGGCTGGTGGTGGAGCACTTGTACCAATTACTTCATTTGGTCACTTATTAATTCATGGAGCTATAGAAAGAGCACAAGACTTTGGATTAGTAGGACTTGCTATGGGGATGTTTGATTTAACATCTTCAGGTATTATTTCAGCTATTGTTATTTCATTTTTCCTAAGTTTAATATTTAAACCAAAAGATTAGATAAATTCTAATTCTTTTTTTTTATATAATTCATAATATTTATTAGAGGTGAATTATGAAAAAAGTTTTAATATTATTATGTTTTCTAATTTTATTACCTATTAATGTTTTAGCCAGTACTACAAGTGCTGTAATGGGTGAATTAGAAACTACAGTAAAAGAAAATAGTAGTTTAGCAACTAATGCTAAAAGTGCAATACTAATAGAAGCTAGTACAGGTGAAATATTATTTGAAAAAAACAGTCATGAAAAATTAGCCCCTGCTTCGATGACAAAAATAATGAGTATGTTAATAATAGTAGAATCAATTGAATCAGGAATAATAAATTGGGATGATATTGTAACAGTATCTAAAAATGCATCTGATATGGGAGGTTCTCAAATACTGCTTGAAACAGGAGAACAAATGAGTATTTCTGATTTATTTAAAGGAATAGCTGTAGCAAGTGGTAATGATGCTGTAGTTGCTCTAGCAGAAACAATAGCAGGTACTGCAGATGAATTTGTTAATTTAATGAATAAAAGAGCTAAAGAACTAGGACTAAAAGACACTAACTTTAAAAATCCTCATGGATTAGATGAAGCAAACCATTATTCAAGTGCTTATGATATGAGTATAATGGCTAAAGAATTAGTTAAACATGAAAAAGTATTAGAATATACTAGTATTTATGAAGATTATTTAAGAAAAGGAACCGATAGAGAGTTTTGGTTAGTAAATACAAATAAACTTACAAGATTTTATACTGGTGTTGATGGACTAAAAACTGGATATACTAGTGAAGCTGGATATTGTTTAACAGCTACTGCCAAAAAAAATAATGTTAGATTAATAGCAGTTGCTATGAAAGAATCAGATAGTGGTACTAGAAATGTTGAAATATCATCAATGTTAGATTATGGATTTGCTAAAATAAACTTAGTTGAAATAGCTACTAAAGAAACCCCAATAAAAAAAGTAGAAGTAGATGGATCAAGTATTCCATTAGTTGATATAGTACCAGTAGAAAATGTTAATATAATTAAAAATAAAGGAGAAAAATTAGGAGAAATTACTTATGATTTAAAATTGGATAAATTAAAAGCACCAATAAAAAAAGGTGATATAGTAGGTATTTTAAAAATAAAAGAAAATAATAATCAAGTAAAAGAAATAAATGTAACAGTTAAAGAAGATATAAAAAAAGCAACATTCTTAGAACTATATTCAAAATATTTAACAGATATAATTAAAGGGAAAATAATTTTTTAGATAATTTAATATTATCTTTTTTCTTTACTTAATAGTCAAAATATTGTAAAATAATTAAGTAAATAGGAGGCAATTATGGGAAGAGCTTATGAAGTAAGAAAAAAAGATATTCAAAAAACTGGAGCTGCAAGAGGTAAAATATATACTATGTTTGCCAAAGAAATATATCAAGCAGCTAAAAATGGAGGAACTGATGCTAGTAGTAATGCAACATTAAAGAGATTACTAGATAGAGCTAAAAAAGAACAAGTTCCTAATGATATTATTAAAAGAGCAATTGATAAAGTGAACAGTGGTGTAGATGAAAATTACCAACAAACAACATATGAAATGTTTGGACCAGGTGGATCAACATTAATTATTGAATGTTTAACTGATAATGTAAATAGAAGCGTCAGTGAATTAAGAGCAGTAGTTAATAAATGCCATATTAAAATGGGAGCAATGGGAAGTGTATTATTCAATTATGACCATTTATGTGTAGTAGGATTTAAAGGATTAAATGAAGAACAAACAATGGATGCATTAATTGAAAATGAAGCTGATTTTATAGATATGGAAACAGATAATGATACAGTTATTGTATATGGTAATCCACAAGACTTGTATCAAATAAAAGAAGCAATTTTATCTAAATTAGAAAATACAGAATTTGAATTAGATGAAATAACTTATATTCCAAAAGAAAAAGTAACTTTAAATGGTGAAGATACAGAAATATTTAATAGAATATTAACAATGTTAGATGATGTTGAGGATGTCCAAAACATTTATCACAATGTAGAATTATAAGAGGTATAAAATGAAGCATGCTAAAATTAGAAAATTTCCAATTATATTAATAGTAATAATATTATTGATTGCGGTAGCAGTAACTGCTATATTATTATTTAATAATTATAAATTAGATAAATTAAAACATATGTCAGATTTATATTTTATGAATTTAGTTGAAGAACAACAAATTGGTAAAAAAGAAATGGATATAAATTATGATAATAATAATTCACAAGTTATTGAATATCCAAAAATATATATGATAAAATAGATAAACAAATATTAGAAATAATTAAAGATTTAAAAGATAACTTTAATAAAGAATTTAGTAAAAAACAAGAAGATTCAACTTATTATCAATATATTAGTTATGAAACATATTTAGCACCTGATAATACAATGAGTTTAGTATTAACAGAAAATGTAAAAGTAGATGATTTAAGTGTCATAACAGAAAAAATGTATACATATAATTTTAGCTTAGAATCTGGCGAAAAATTAAGAGATAGTTTTATATTTAAAGGAAACTATAAAAAAGCTATAACAGATTATCTATTAAATTATGTTGAAACTAAAGAAGAATATAAAGATAACTTAAATAGTGATTATAAGAATAAAATAAATGAAAAAATAAATTATACATATTATATAGATAATGAAAATATTGTAATTTGTTTTAGTAAATATGAAATATTACCTGGTTCATTTGGAAATATAAAGGTAAAAATACCATATACAGCTATAGAAAAAAATATGAATATTGATATTAAAAATCCAACTAAGATAAAAAGTGCTAATATAGGTGTAAAAACTGATGTAGCAAAATATAAAGATTTAGAAGAAACTGTATATGCAAAAGGTATAGTTAATGTCTTAAAGAAAGATAATAAAAATAGTGAAAAAATATAGGTGAACTTAATCAAGGTGATATGGTTAAAAGAATATCAACTAGTGATACAGGATGGAGTAAAATTACATATAATAATGAGACAGCTTATGTAAGTTCTACATATTTATCGACTGATCCAATTTCATTTGAAGGATATGAAACAGTTAATGAAACAGTATATGTTTTAGCGCAAGTTCATGTTAGACCTGAAAGTAATGTTAATTGTGATATATTAGCAACTTTAGAAAGAGGAACATCAGTGACTAGAATTGGTGTAGGAAGTAATGGATGGAGTGAAGTAATTTATAATGATGCTACAGCATACATATATTCATCATTCTTATCAACTAAAGAACCTGGTGTATCATCAGCTGTAGATTTAAAAATAGATCCACAAAGAAATATAGATGCATCAAAACCTATGGTAGCGCTTACATTTGATGATGGACCAAATCCATATTCTACAGTTAGAATATTAGATACATTACAAAAATATAATGCAGTCGCAACTTTCTTTGACTTAGGAAGTTTAATAACTACATATCCTAAAATTTCTTTAAGAGAAGAAGCACTAGGTTGTGAAGTGGAAAGTCATACATATTCACATGCTAACTTGAATACTTTATCTGAAGCTGAATTACAAGCAGAATTACAAAAATCAGTAGATGCTTATAAAAGTGTATTAGGTAAAGATCCAGTTTTAGTTAGACCACCTTATGGTAATGCTAACGCAACTGTAAGATCAGTATTTAATTTACCTTTAATAAATTGGGATATAGATACTGAAGATTGGAAATCAAGAAATAAAGATAGCATTTTAGCAGAAATAAATAAATATAGTGATTTAGATGGTAGAATAATTTTAATGCATTCTATCTATGGATCAACTGCTGATGCAGTAGAAACATTAGTTCCAGATTTAATTCAAAGAGGATACCAATTAGTTACAGTTTCTGAACTTGCATACTATAAAAATGTAACATTAGAAACAGGAAAAATATATTATGACTTTAGATAATGTTGACTAAAATTAAATAATGTATTAAAATGTACTTATAGATGTGTTGACGGATTGGAAACCCCGAGCAATATAAACTTAAAGATGATTCTTCTAGAATAAGTAAGGTGGAACCGCGGATTATATTCGTCCTTACAGTTCTAGAAGTTTTTTTATTTAAAGGAGGATTTATGAATGTATTAATTATATCTTCATCAAGTAAAGATATTGATCCATACTATTTGAGTATTACTAGAAGTATAGCTTCATTTTTAGCTAGTAATGAATGTGATTTAGTATTTGGGGCCTCATCCTCATCAATGATGGGAATATGTTATGAAGAATTTGTTGATCATAACCGAAATATATATTCTTTTACAACTAAAAAATATGAGAGTGATTTAGAAAATCTAAATAATTCTAAAAAATATTTAAGAGAAAATACATTTGATATGAAAAAAGATATGTTTGATAATAGTGATTTAATAGTTTGTTTACCAGGAGGTGTTGGCACACTATCAGAATTACTATCATATATTGAAGAAAAAAGATCAAATAATAGAGATGTTCCAATAATAATTTATGACGAAAATAAATTCTATGAAAAATTTTTAAGTTTTTTAGATGATTTATATAAAGAAAAATTCGTTGGTTATTCAATATTTGAAACATTTGATATAACAAAAAATAGAGAAGAATTTGAAAAGAAATTTTATGAAATAGAAAGAGTGAAAAAATGGAAAATTTAACAATGGATAAGTTAGTTGGTTTATGTAAACAATATGGTTTTATTTATCAAGGAAGTGAAATATATGGTGGTTTAGCAAACACTTGGGATTATGGTCCATTAGGAGCAGAACTTAAAAGTAATATTAAGAAAGCTTGGTTAAAGAAATTTATACAAGAAGATCCAAATAATGTAGGATTAGATAGCGCAATTTTAATGAATCCAAAAACTTGGGAAGCAAGTGGTCATATCTCTACATTTAGTGATCCATTAATAGATTGTAAACATTGTAAAACTAGACATAGAGCTGATAAGTTATTGGAAGATCTTGGTGTTGAAGCATCAGCTATGAATAATGAACAACTTATGAATTATATTAAAGAAAATAAGGTTACTTGCCCAAATTGTGGTAAAAGTGACTTTACAGATATTAGACAATTTAATTTGATGTTT
>CAZYWD010000008.1:5317-10485 GCA_964651795.1 uncultured Muribaculaceae bacterium | reverse complement strand
TTATTTCATTATTTTTACTCAATTCTTCAATATAATATTTCATATTTCCTAATTTAGTCTTATCATTTAATTGATCATTTATATATATTAATCCATTTATTACTTCAAAATAACCATTTTCATAAAATTGCTTTCCAAATACTACATTTTTATTGCTTTTCATTTTTTCATACCACTTAAATACATCATTAAAAGAATTCATTGAAATTAATGAAAAAACACATGCATCACATTCATATAATTCCTTCATTTCTTCAATTTTATCAAACAATAAATTATATCCTAATTCATTTTTCTTATCTGTTAATGTTCCTTCAATGTCACAAAAAAATAAAAGTATTTTCATATGCTATTCACTCATTTCTATTCTTAATGTATTTACTCCTAAATTAAAACATACCTCTTTATCATATTCATTCTTTCTATAATTATATATATACATAAAATTATTTTTAGTAATTAAATTATATTTTCTATTATTGATATCTTTTAAATATCCTTTTTCTAAATTATATTTTTTTAATAAATTATATTTAGTTACCATTAATTCTGGATAACTAGATATTATAAGTTCTAAATTTGGTTTTTTATTATATCTTTTAATATAATTCTTAATCAAATTATCTATTTGTTCTATATTTAATTCATAAGATAGTGTTATTCTTTTTACTCCAATACTATGAAGTAACGCAACAGAATATGAATTAACAATATTAAGAGAAAAATCTGAGTAAGATTTATTATACCATAAACTTCCTATTTCTGAACATAAATAATCACCTTTTGAAATATTTTTTTCAATAACTCTAGGTAACTTATAAATAATATCTTTATTTACATCTAGTAAATCTTTATTCTCAGTATAAATATATTTATAGTTTTTAATATTATTCAATTCTTCTATATTATTAACTAAATAACTATATCCTTTTTCTTCATTATATTCTTCTAATTTGATTTCATATTTATTTTTGGCATACTCAATATTATACATTCTCATATTGTCTAATTTTGTCGAAATAAGGCGTCTAAGTTCATTTAATTCAGATACTCTAACAAATATATCTTCATCTCTTTTTATTTCTAAATTATCTAATTTATAAACTGTATTACCTAACTTACGAATTTGTTTTAATAATTCATCATTAGACATACTTATTTTATTTGATTTTTCTACAATATTACCTAATACTTCTACGATATTTTTACCATCATTAAATATTAATTTAATAGGTTTTCCTATAAAGCACTCTAAAACTCCATTAACATTTACTTTTCTTTTACGCATTTTTATTAATTCATTTATATTATTTAATTGCTTTATATCAGTAGTTTTTAATACTGTATCACCTACATTTACTTCATAGTTATTATCAATTTCTATAATAGTATTTGTAGCACTATTAACTAATTTACCTTCTTTATATATTTTATTTACAATGCCGCCATTATCTGTTTCACTAATTATTCTGATTCCATCGCCTTGATTTAATACATCTATTAATTTAATTTTTATTCTATATTTATTTATATCTACAATTTTACCTATTTCTATTCCCATATGATTAGGTCTATATTCATTAGTAAAATTATTATTATCTTCATTAAATAAAAATCCCTTAGTAAATTCTCTATTAAATAATTTTTTCATTTCTTTTATATCATCACTAGTTATTAATGTTTTGCCATATTCTAAATAATTATCTATAGCTTTACGATATAAGTTTGTTATTAAATATACATATTCTGGTCTTTTCATTCGACCTTCTATTTTTAAACTATCTATTCCTATATCAATTAATTTACCAATATTTTCTATTGTATTTAAATCTTTCGTACTTAATAAATAATTATCTGTATTTATTTTTTTAGAATCACTATATAAATCATATTTCATTCTACAAGGTTGACTACAAGTTCCTCTATTACCACTTCTATTTGTTAACATAGCACTCATTAAACACTGTCCAGAATAACACATACAAAGCGCTCCATGAATAAATATTTCTAATTCTAAATCAGTATTATTTCTTATTTCTTTTAATAAGTCATAATTTGTTTCACGAGCTAAAACTACTCTTTTTATACCCATTTCTTTAGCAAAGTTAGCACCTTCTAAATTATGAATATGCATTTGAGTTGAAGCATGTAATTCTAAATTAGGATATGTTTTTCTAAGTAAATCTATCATACCTAAATCTTGTATAATTAATGCATCTACATTGTTTTTATGTAAAAAATCTACATAGTCTAAAAAACTATCTACTTCATCATCATATACTAATGTATTAACTGTTACATATACTTTTACACCATATAAATGAGCATAGTTTATTGCTTCTATTATTTCTTCATTATTAAAGTTTCCTGCAAAACTTCTAGCACCAAATGTTTGACCACCTAAGTATACTGCATCACATCCAGCTTGAATAGACGCTATTAAACATTCCATATTTCCAGCAGGCGCTAATAATTCTGGTTTTTTCATTCAAATCACCTACTAATATAGTAGCACATTTTTATCTATTCTTCTAGTAATGTATCTAATAATTCTATACTTAAACCTTTACTATTTATATAATTAATTATTAAATTTAATTCTTTTAATAAATCTTTATTTATTTTATAGGTAATTATCGAACCACTTTTTAATTGTTTTTTAGTATTAATTAAAAAATTGTTTTTTATAACATCTGTTTTAATTAGATATTTATTATTTTTAATACAATTATAATCTTTATCTATAATAAAACAATAATTAGCTTCTCTATTATTAGATCTTACTAAACTATTTAACCAATCATCATATTTTTCATAGAATCCTACTAAAGTTTTATCATTTATTTTATCTATTTCTTTAACAAATAAATTAATATTAATATTGTATTTTAATATTTCATCTATATAATTATCTCCTATAAATATTAAACTTACCATTTGTTTTTTCGGATTACCACTTATTATATATTTATCTTTATTTTTTTCTAATGAATTATTAGGTTTTATTTTATTATATATTAATAAATTTTCATTGTATTTTCCATATTGTTTCATTTTTTTATAACTTTCATTTATATTTATTTCTCTACCACTTATTCCAGGTATTATTGTATTTTTTTCTATAATAGAATCTATACTATCTATTTTATTTTCTGCTTCTTCTTTAATTTTAATCATTATTTCATCTCGTTCTCTAACTACTGACATTGTTTGTTCAGTATACATAAATCCAATGCTTATTACTATTAATAGTCCTAACAGAGAAAACAGTCTTTTCATTTTATCACCATTAAATTATATGATTTTGAAAAAGTTATAAAACTATTTTAATGTGTATAAAAGTGTAAATTTTTAGATTTATTAATTATTCATATTGACTAGTGTTTTATTAATACGATAAAATGATATTGTAAAAGTAGTAGAAAGAAGGATATATATGATTAGAAGAAATGATTCAATGAGATCTTTTAGATTAGAAAAACCAGTTAGACCAGTTGGTAGACCTGAAAAGAAAAGCTCATTTAGAATGTGCAACGACTGTCAATCATTCAAATTATGTAAATAAAAGAAACATATATAAATATGTTTTTTTTATTTTAAATCATAGTTTAAATGTAATAGTTCTGGTAAAACAAATAGACCATCTTTTCTTATTAATTTGTGATCAAAATATATTTCACCACCACCATATTCTTTTCTTTGGATCAATACTAAATCCCAATGTATTGCTGATTCATTACCATTATTAGCTTCTTCATAAGCTTGACCTGGGGTGAAATGAATACTTCCAATTATTTTTTCATCATATAGAATATCCCCCATCGGTTTCATTATTAATGGGTTTATTCCAAATGAAAATTCGCCTACATATCTAGCTCCTTCATCAGTATCAAATATTTTATTTATTTTTTCATTTGATCCATTACATTTAGCTTCTATTATTTTCCCATTTTTAAATAATAAAGAAACTTTTTCATACATATCACCTAAATATGGACTTGGTACATTATATGTTATCAATCCATTAACTGATTCTCTTATTGGAGCTGTAAATATTTCTCCATCAGGGATATTTGATTTACCTGTACAAGGTATAATAGGCATACCTTTAATACTAAATTCTATATCTGTATCTGGACTAACTATTCTAACCATATCTGTTTTTTCCATTAGTTTTTTTAATGGTTCTAAATCTTTATCCATTTTTTTATAATCATAAATCATTGTATCTAAAGCATAATTTCTATATATATCTGTATTCATTTTTGCTTTATGTGCATCTAATGGACTTGGATAATTTAATAAAACCCATTTTCTTTTGTTTATTCTTATATAATCTGATTCTTTTGTTTCTTTTGATATTTTACTTCTTATTTCATCACTAACTACATTGTTTATATAATCATTAGTAGTATATCTTATATTTATAAATGAATCATAGTTTTTGACTTCTTCTTTTTTATGTTTAGCTATTTCTTTAATTCTTTTATCGTTTGAATTACAAGTTAATAAAGTTTCAAGATTTTGATTAATTATTTTTAAAAAAGGAATAGCTTTATTTTTAAAGATATATTTTATTATTTTTTTTAATAATATTTCATCATCGATATATGATGTTATTAATACTCTATCATTTTCTTTTACCTCTATTGAATAATTGACTAATTCGTAAGCTAATTTATCTAATTTTTCTTCCATTTTTTCACTTTTTTCTATCCCCATCATAATATATTATGAAAGGAGAATTATTATGTATAACTATCCAACTTATAGAAATATGCCAGCTAATCAAGATAGAATAATTGCGGGTGGATTTTTAGGGCCATTTGTTTTAGGTGGAATTACTGGAGGATTACTAGCACCAGCATTCTACAATAACAGACCTTATTACAATAGACCTTATTATGGCCCTTATCCTATGAATTATCCTTATTATTATGGTCCATATTATAGATAAAATACATAACACTTCAAAAAGAAGTGTTTTTTAGTCAATCATTATTGTACCTTTTAATGCTAGATCATAAAATATAACAAAGAAAGGAGAATATTATGAATAATGAAAATTGCCCACAAAATGTATGTGGTAATAATTTAAGTAGAGCAATTAGAAAAATACAAGAAGATAGTCAATATAAACCTACTTGTTGTTTTGGACCAACTGGCGC
>CAZYWD010000008.1:0-5217 GCA_964651795.1 uncultured Muribaculaceae bacterium | reverse complement strand
GCAACTGGACCTACTGCTACTATTGATAGTATTTTAGTAGATAACGATGGTACACAAACTGTAACAGCAAACTCATTTGTAGATCTTGGAGAAACAATAAATTCAACTGGTACATCATTAACATTCACTGAACCAGACACTGTAAATTTAGTTGAACCAGGTACATACTTAATATCATATGAAAGTTTGATTTCTAATACAGCTGGTTCACCTGGAGATGTTGGAGCATCATTACTGATAAATGGAACTGTTATTAATAATGCAGCTGAATATGTTCCTGCAACTCAAACTCAAACTCAAATCAATCTACAACATAATGTTACTATAACTGAACCTGCAACAGTTCAAATACAAAATGCTTCATCTGTATCAAACACTTATCCCGATTCAAGTCTATCAATTCTTAGATTAGGATAAAAAAATAAAACACTTAATTTTAAGTGTTTTTTTGAGATTAACCCATTACTTGACCACCATTATTATGTAACACTTGACCTGTCACATAACTAGAATCATCTGAAGCTAAAAATACAAATGTTGGTGCTAACTCATAAGGCATAGCTCCTCTACCCATTGCAGCATCTGCTCCTAATGATGGTATCTTTTCTTTAACCCAACAAGCTGGTTGCAGTGGTGTCCAAAAAAAACCTGGTGCTATCGCATTAACTCTAATATTTCTTAAAGCTAAATTTCTTGCTAAAGCTCTAGTAAATCCAACAATTCCACCTTTAGTAGTAACATAATCTATTAATTGTGGATCACCATAAAAAGTAGTAACAGAACTCAAATTAATAATTGATGCTCCGCTTTTTAAATAAGGTAATGCAGCTCTAGTTAAATAAAACATTCCATATAAATTAACCTTCAAAGTATAATCAAATTGATCATCACTAATATTTTCTAAACAATCTTGTTGATATTGCACTCCAGCATTATTTATTAAAATATCTATTCTACCAAATCTATTTATTGTTTCTCTAACGATATTTTCACAAAAATTCTTATCAGTAATATCACCTGGTAATAATAAACAAACTCCACCTAATCTTTGAATATACATTTTTGTATCTTCAGCATCCCTATATTCATTAAAATAAGGAATTACTACCTTACATCCTTCTTTAACAAAAGCAATAGCAGCTGCTCTACCTAATCCACTATCACCACCTGTTATAATAGCAACTTTATCTTTTAATTTACCACTACCCTTATAATTTGGATTATCAAATATAGGTTGTGGTGTCATTAAATACTCCATACCAGGTTGAATATCTTGGGACTGTTCCGGTGCCATAATCTTGTATTTTGTAATTTTTAATCCTTCATCTCCTAAATATTTATAGTAATCGTTTCCAAAATTATAATCAAAATCCATATAAACCTCCTCGATTATAATATATGTTTTTTAATTATAATGGTTATTAGTAGTTAGATATTATTATAACTTATATTTATAATTCATAATATAGATTAAGGTGATAATATGAAATATAAAATATGTGTCTATGCAATATGTAAAAATGAAGAACAATTTGTAGATAGATGGTATGAATCAATGAAAGAAGCAGATGAGATATATGTATTAGATACAGGTTCTACTGATAATACAGTTGAAAAACTAAAAAAACACAATATTAATGTTAAACAAGAAATAATTAATCCTTGGAGATTTGATATAGCTAGAAATAAATCACTTGATATGGTACCACTTGATACTGATATATGTATTTGTACCGATTTAGATGAAGTAATAAAAAAAGGATGGAGAAAAGAATTAGAGAATATTTGGAAAAAAGATACTAATAGATGTAGATATATTTACAATTGGAGTTTAGATGAAAATAATAAACCAAAAGTGAGTTTTTATGCTGAAAAAATTCATAGCAGAAAAAACTATAAATGGATTCATCCTGTTCATGAAATATTAGAATATAATGATGTAGAAAACTATATTACAACTGATAATATAATTATAAATCATTATCCAGATTCTAATAAAAGTAGAAGCAGTTATCTACCATTATTAGAACTATCAGTAAAAGAAAATCCAACAAATGATAGAAATATGCATTATCTAGGAAGAGAATATATGTACTATGGTAAATATAATGAATGTATTGGTACATTAATTAAACACCTTAATTTACCTAGTTCTACTTGGAAAGATGAAAAATGTGCATCTATGAGATTTATTGCTAGAAGTTATAAATATTTAAAAAGATATGATGAAGCTAAAATGTGGTTAGATAAAGCTATTAAAGAAGCTCCATATTTAAGAGATCCATTTATTGAAAGAGCATTATTAGAATATGAATTAAATAATTATAAAAATATAATATATTATTGCAAGCAAGCTTTAGAAATAAAAGAACATCCTAAAACTTATATAAATGAAACATTTAGTTTTGATATAACTCCATATGACTTACTATCTATAGCTTATTATTATGAAAAAGATTATGATAATTCTTTAATATATATAAATAAAGCTTTAGAATTAGAACCATCTAATAAAAGATTATTAGAAAATAAAGAAATAATAAAAGGACACAACTAGTGTCCTATTTATTATATAAACCATGAATTTTCATTCTATCATTTTCACTTAAATCATTAATTTTCCACTCTTTATCTACTTTAGTTAAAGTAACATCTATTGTGTATTTTACTCTATCTTTTGTTTCTTTTAATTTATTTATTCTATAAGTAGTAAATAATGATTCATCATACTTACCAGTGGCATCATTAAACTCATCTTTATTAGTATCTAAATAGTCATCAGCATCTTCCATTACTTTAGAATAATCTTTTACTTCTACTTCAACTGTAACAGTAGCTTCATCTCCATCAACTATCTCATCTTTTATTTCATATTTCAAATCTTGATAATGTTTTTTCATTAATTCGATGTATTCTTTTCTTTGTTCTGAATTAAAAGTTTCTTCCTCATTAGCAGTATCATTTAATTGATCTACTACTTTTTCATCTAAAGATTGATATGATGCAAAAAATCCTTCTACTTTCTTAGTTGGTGTATTATTCATATCAGTACCACATCCCATAAGTAAAAATGGTATTATAAAATATATTAACTTTTTCATATTTCCTCCTCTAATAGTATTATTATATTTTTTTTATATTTTATACATTTTTTAACTTTAAATAATTATTTATTTTTTTTAATATATCTATCTTAGATACATTATCTAATAATTCATTAATTACTATTTCTTTTATATCACATTTTTTGTTAAAACATTCATAATATATATATTTAAGTTGATCTATATCATCATTTTTAATGATATTATTTAATTCTTTAATTACAAATTTTTCATCATTTAATTCTTTTCTTGTTTTAAATATTTCTTTTTCTTTTTTATTTTTTATATTAAACTCAATTATAGATTCCTTCATTCTATTAGATATTTCTAATACTTCTATTTCTTCATCAATTAATAATTTACTATATAAATTTTCTTTTAAAACATTTATAGCAATTACTTCTAATCCATCAGTTAATAGAAAAGCATTCTCTAATATTTTAATTTTTCTATTAGAATATTCTTCTGTTTTATTTTTGACTTTTTCTAAAAATTCCTCATTAAATATAACATTATTTTCTATTATATCTTTTAATTTTCTAGAATCTATTTTAAACATAGGAATTTTTTTTAAATGGATTATATTATCATTCTTATTCCATTCATAAAAATCATATAATTCTTTGTTAAAATTTAATAAAATATCATATATGTAGTTCATAGTTTCCTCCTAGTGGTAAATAAATTGATAAAATTAAAATGGCAATACCAATAAATGCATATATACATTCTATTCTCCTAAATATAAAATTAACATATTCTAAAAAATTATACCCAAGTGACATCAAATTAATATAACTTATTATATATATAAATCCAATTACAGTTAAAGCATATCCAAGTAAAAAGAAAAATATTCTAATTAACATATATCACCCACTATTTCTTTTTTTCTTATTTTATTATATAATTAAATAGGTGATAAAATGATAGAATTATTAAAATATATTTTTTTAGGTCTTGTACAAGGTGTGACTGAAGCTTTACCAATATCTTCGAGTGGACATTTATTAATTGTTAAAAATTTATTAGATGTTAATGTAGATTTTGATACTTTAGCAATTATAACTAATTTTGGTAGTTTATTAGCAGTAATATTAATATTTAGAAAAGATATTATAAAATTAATAAAAGGATTCTTTCTTTATTTATTTAAAAAAGAAAAACAATATCTTTATGATTTTAGATATTGCTTACTAATAGTAATTGGTTGTATACCAGCTGGATTAGTAGGACTTGTTGTTAGTAAATTAAATTTATTAAATGCTATTGATAATAATGTCAAAATAGTTGGTATTTCACTACTTATAACTGCTATATTATTATTTATAATTAGAAATTTTGATGGTCCTAAAGAAGATAAAGATTTAAGACCTATGGATGCTATTAAAGTAGGATTATTTCAAATTATTGGAGTTTTTCCAGGTATAAGTAGAAGTGGTTCAACAATAGTTGGTGGTATGTTTAGTGGTTTAAAAAGAGATACAGCATTTAAGTTTTCATTTCTTTTATATATACCAATGAGTTTAGCTGCTACTTTATTAGAAGCAACTGATTTAATGAGTGTTAGTATATCTTCAACATTGTGGATATATTACATAATAGCTACTATAATGGCATTTATATTTACATTATTATTTGTTAAATGGTTTAGAAAATTAGTTAATGAAGGTAAATTAGGTTGGTTCTCTATTTATTGTGTAATAGTAGGATTATTAGTAATAATATTTTTGTAAGAGCTTAGGCTCTTTTTTATTAATTAAATTTAACTGTTGTACTTATTATTATAAATTATATTCAAAAAAAAGAAGCTTATTTAGCTTCTTCTACTGCTCTTGTTTCTCTAACAACTGTTACTTTAATAGTACCTGGATATTGCATTTCATTTTCAATTCTCTCTTTAATATCACGAGCTACTTTGTAACTTGCTAAATCATCTATTTCTTCTGGTTTAACTATTACTCTTATTTCTCTACCAGCTTGTACAGCATATGTCTTATCAACACCTGGTATACTACTAGCGATATTCTCTAAATCTTGTAATCTTTTTACATAGTTTTCTAAAGAATCACTTCTAGCTCCTGGGCGAGATGCAGATAAAGTATCTGCTATA
>CAZYWD010000007.1:0-10507 GCA_964651795.1 uncultured Muribaculaceae bacterium | reverse complement strand
TGAACACATTGAATTAAGAAATCATGGATATCTAATTCAATATATTTTTCTTGTAGTAATTTATCTTTTTCAAGTCTTATTTTAGCTGGTGTCTTACGAATAACACAAGCTATTCCATTTTTTGCTATTGAATCATGGATAAAATTAAGACGTAATTCAGATCCTTCAGCATCAAGGAATGGATGAGCCATATTAAATGTCTTACCCATTACATTTGAACACTGAAATGCTAATTTTTCCATAAATGCATTATTAATTGCTGGATTTTCAATCCTAAATAAACCCCTTGATAATGTTTTTAGCCAAACTTGCCCACCATTACTGTATGAAATATCAGTAATGTCATCATTATCCAAAAATTCTTTTACTGGCCCAAAATCAATTTGGGTGAACATTGAATCGTTCATTAAATTAGCTTTCTACTGTTTGATCTGTTTCAGTATTTGTTTGAAGTTCATCATTTGGAACAGTGTTGGCATTAATAAAGTCTTTTAATGTTTGTGAACTTACAGCAGTTTCTCCCTCTTCTGTTGCTACAGCTACACTATGTGGAACTGGGAACAATACAGTTGAGAATGATTTCATATAACTTGCTTTTCTAAGTAAGATATTTAATTCTGGTTCTAATCCAAAGATTAATGTAGAAGGTGTTCTTGCATCAGAACTATCTTCAAATACATGTCTACCTTGTGAATCTTTAACAGCTAATACTTTAACATTTTCAATTAGTTTACCAACCATTAATTGTCCATCTTCATTTAAGGCTTTCATATAAATATCGATGTAATTATCTGGATAAATTGAATTTCCATAAGTAGAATCCATTGTAACTGGGAAGTTGTAAGGAACTTCTCCATCTGCTAATTCAACAAATGCTGAATCTGGTAATTCATCCTCTGTTACTACTACATCTTGGTAGAACATACTACCTTGTGGTATTACAGTGTTATAGTTACTATAACGTCCTATAATTAAGTTCTTATTTGTGATTGTATTATCTTGTAATACAATAGGTGCTACATCGATATATTCAATCATATCAGATGTAATTTTTGTTTTTGGCTGAATTGTTTCTGCAGCTACTGGGATATTAGATACTGGATTAACCATTTTATTTATTTGATAACGATAACCAAAGAATAAAATTAAGATTATTACTAGTACTCCTAATATTGTAACTGTGTTTTTGTTTTGCAAAAATCTTTTTGCGGCAATTATAAAATTATTCATTTTTTTCTCTTCCTTTCTAATATGGTGTTTCTAATATTGCATCAAGCCTATTTACAATATCGAACTCCATTATTTCGCCTGTCACATTAGAATCTAATGATGTAGATACCTCCAAACTTACTTTAGGAGGACACTCACTAACATCGTATATATCTATTTGATAAGTGTTTCCTATGGATACACTTTCAGCGAACCTTCTTACAAAATTCTCTACGAATTTTTCTCTATCTATACAGATAGTTCCTGTACTTCTAAATGATGCGTAGTCTACTGCATCATACATAGCTGCTTCTGTTATTTCTTTAAGTAATATATAGTTTTGTTCATCAGTATTAGTTGCATTTTGAAAGAAGATGATAAATGCTACTGAAATTACTCCAAGCATTACTACTAATACGCCCCAGAATGACTCTTTCATTTAATCACCTTCCTAATCATCACATGTATAGAAGCCATTATCTAAACTTATATTTTGACATGTACCTCCAGTTAATCCTGATAAATTTGAATTATGAACAAATACATAACTAATACATCCTGATGAATTCTTTTTCTTACATTCTAATGTAAAATCATTATATCCATCTTTTTGTTTTTTATTATAATCTCTTATTTTTTCAATTGTTGGTCCAGTTAATACAAATGTATATAATGGATCTTTTTTATTATAAATTGTTGTACCCGAAATACTTCGATTTCTTCTTATTTTCTTTTCAACTAATTCTTTACCATTCCAGTTGGCTCCAGGATATCTACCAATTACATCGTTATTGAATCCTGGTGCTATTTTACTTATTTCTTTACCTGGGAATGGATTTTCAAGTCTTATTGTACGATATATTATAAATTTACCAATAGGACAAACTACTGAATCACAATAATCTAATGCTTGATCCAATGTTAATCCTTGTGCTCTTTTTGTTTGAACACAATCAGTTATATCCATACCAGTTCTAAGTCCATTTGTATTTTTACATTTATATTCATCAGTACATACCAATTGAACACATTTGTCATAACCTATTCCTGTCTTTAAACATGATGTTAACGAAATTGGTTTATCAACATCTGGACAATACAGTTCATCAAATGGCTTTTCTTCTCCAGAGCTACAATATTTAACTTGAGCATCTGCACATGATATTGGGTCATTGGCGACATGATACATCAAATCTTTCCCTGCCATTTCAGTATCTTGAGGACAAACACACCCATCATTTTTCTTCGTAACTTCATATTTACATATATAATCACTACCATTATTTACTTTAAATTTTAAGTTTTCACCAAAGCTTACATTTGTAAGTGTTAAATCATATTTTATAGCATTATTACTACTATCAATAACACTAACATTGTAATCTGTAGGTAATACTTTTGCTAGCGAATTATTTCTAGTAAGTATTTCTAAGAAATTACTATTTAATTTAGAAGTGCTATATTTATTTGTTTTCTTATTAACATAACTATAATTTGATGTAGACTTATAAGTCACTGTATTAGTTTCTAAAGTTATTTCTCTATTTTCAATTTGACTAACTTTTCCAGCTAATATTCCTGGAGTATCCATTATAGGTAATGTTAAATAATCTTGTTTTAATTTGAATCCTAGTCCACCACATTGACCACTACAACTATAAGTTGTGTTGTTTTCTTGTTGTAAACTACCACCTGTACCATATTCACCGTTTTTAAATGAATAATTAGCACTCGATCCAAAATGGAAATAGTCACTTGGATTACCTACTGAGAAATTACCACATAATCCAATTTCATTTAATATATTTCTAGCCCAGTTGAAATTTGCTATATAAGTTTTGCAATAACCTATGCTTTGTTCAATATCACCTGTTTTTCTTACTGCGTCATGGTATGCACCTCTTGCACTTTCATATTCAGATCTTATAGCACGTGCAGCTTTAATCCAATCACAAAGTTCCCATGTTACATATCCAACAGTGACATGTGGACACATTGTTTCCATTGCGGCATCTGCTTCAACTTTTTCTGTAAATTTACTACAAGCTTCACTAGCGGCTTTTGCTTTCACATTAATATCATCTACTAAATTTTGATAATATGAATATCTAAATCCTGAATTATAATAATCACTTGAACTTGGAACTTTATATTTTGTGAATGCACCTTTTCTACAAGCTTCTTCACCAATTGAATATTTAGGTTGACCACAATAACTTGGTTCATTGAAATAATTACCATTTGCTATTCTAACTTGTTCATATCTAACACCTGAATAATCACCTTTGTTACCTAAAACAATAAGTGTATCATTTCCAGATCTACCACATTTATATTTTGAACCAGCTACTGATGATCCATTATATAAACATACATATTCTGCTACTGGATCTTCATTACATCCTGTACCAGGAAAATTTCCATGATCTGGCATTAATGATAATTTACATTGTTTCATACCCTTAAATTTCAACGGATACATATCTTTCGTAAATTTATTTGTTTCATTTGTTTCTGATGTAGGCCATACAATGTATGAACCTAATTGCACTGCTGTAGCAAGTGCTCCTGGTAATGTTGCTTCGCCATATTCTTGGCAGAACATCTTACAATAAGCACCTGTTCCTGAAGCATTTACATCTTGTCCATATTGTTGATGGACATTTGGCATTGAACCACTTGAGGCAGTATATGAATAACTTGAAACGACACCACCCAATACTTCTCTACATGAGGTACCAGAATTATTAACATTCATTTGACCATTTGGACATGCCAATGCTTTTTCTTCTTCAATACATCCTATATCAGCATTTGATACAATCATTCTTTGTTGATTTGCACCACAAGTCATTATAATTGCATCACTACCTAGTTGAGCAGGTTGTGTACTAGTAAATTCTGAAACAATCGCAGCCTCTAACCCAATTGCATTACTATAATCTGATAATATACCTGATAAACTTTCACCTCTAGATAGATTTATATATGCTTCTTGTTGTTCAGTATAGCTTAAATTTTGAGATACAATATTACTTCCATTAGCATAATTGATAATTCTTAATTGATTAGTAGTTGCTGTTTGAGCACTATCATAGTGACAAATATTTCCTGAAGATGCAGCATATCCTGGATCTATACAGAATGCTTGTGCCCCATTAAGTGACATATTAAAATATCTAGTTCCATTATCATATATTTTATTCATTTGAAGAACAGCACTACATTTACCAGTAGTTTTTGCTGCATCAACATAATTAGGGCTTATAGCAATAAAACCTAATATAATCAAATATAATATTTTCTTTTTCATTACTCCACTCCCCTAAAATAAATCATGTTTTTTATTGTAAATATATATCCCAATAAAGCATAACACGATAATACCTGGTAAAATATAATAATAATATTCTAAATAAAATTCTATTATATAGTCAAATATACCTTTTATATCATTTTCTTCCATTGGATCTTCTTCAACTATTAAACTTTCAATATATTTATTAATATCATTTTTCCATTCATCATAAGACATATTTATATTAAGCCATTTATTACATAACTTATAGTTCTCAATACCTCTACATAATTCATCTTTATAATATTTATTATAAGATGGTATTGTTATATAATGTTTATATAACACCTCTAAATGACAAGCATCATTAGGAATATAAACATTAAATACATAACTTGTATTTTTACTAGCAGGTACGACTAATTCTGGACCACTATAATTATAAGTTAGATTATTTTTAAAATCATATATAGTGAATCCTTCAGGAATATTACTAAACTTAATTGTAAATGTTACATCATCATTAGCTTCTACATATTCATAATTAACAGCTATATTTTTAGCCATATCACTATATTTTATTTTATAATCATTATTACACATAAGTGCCTTTGTATTTATAGGAAACAAAATGAGTATTCCAAATAGTATTCCAACTATATATTTTCTCATCCTATCACCCTTTCTACATTCTCATATTTATTATAGCATATTTTTTTTTAGAAACAAAGAAAAAATGTTATTTTAAAGTATAATTATATACTTTATTTCTAACATTAAACTCCAATATTATACTTGAAGCTTCTTTCAAAATATTTGAAACTTCTAAAAAGTAAGTATTATCAACACTAGTTTTTCTAGGCTTAATTTCATTCAAATTGATAATAAGTCTTTTAGTAGTATCACCAATTCTATATTTTATACTAGCAAATTCATCAATAAACTTATATAAACTATTATATTTTAATATTGGTAAATTCTCATCAAAAGATAATGAACCTACTATTTTTAACAATGTTTTATTATAATTATCAGTAGCTGTAACATTTATATATTCAGCCGAATTATAACAATTTTCTTCAACACAATAATTATAATCTAATTTGAAACTCTCATTTAGTTCATAGCTATCTATTTTAATTTTTGTATTATCTAAAATACTATCTTTAAAGTCTATCTCTTCACCTAATTTATAATTAACTGTTTTTTCTTTATTATCTAAATTATTAGGGATAATATTTATTTTCACTACATCATCAGTAGTATCTGTATATTTTAATAACATTTTCTTCTCAATATCTTCTGTTTTTACTTTAAATACCATTACATAATAATCGAATTTATCACTAGATATTTTTTCATTCATATAAGAAACACCTAAATCTTTTACTTCATTTCTATATTCAATATTATGATAATATAAATTATTATTAGTAACTAAAGCAAGTCTACCTGTATTAAAGTTAATATTTTTATAATAAATTCTTCTTAAATTAACTCTTACTACAACTAACTCATAACCTTCTTCTATAATATTACCTTCAAAATCATATTTTGATACAAAACTTTCATCTGTTCCTATAATAAACTGAACTGTTTTAAATGATTCTGCTTTTTTATAAGTTTTACTATAAACATCAATATTTAAAAATGCATATAAAGATCCTACTGTTAAAAATAATACTAACATAATATTTATAAATAATTTATTTTCAACATAAATATATTTAGCATATCTAAATCTTTTTCTAATTTTTCTCATTAATTTATCAGTATCAACTTCTAAATTAACTTCGAATTCTTCATTATCTTGTTCTTCTATTTCTAATTCAGCTAAATCTTCTTTAAAATTAAATCCTTTAATATCAAATCCTGTAGCTCTTATAATAACTATTACTAAAGCAGCTGCTTGGAAAAGTAATGCGACAGTAGAAAAATCTTGAACTAATTTTAATGTTTTAATATCTATTAATCCATGTTGTAATGTTTGGATTAGATAAAAAGTTACTATATATATAACTAAAGAATATATATATGTAAAAATATTATACAAATAAAATTTAATAGGTTTTTTCTTAAAAGTCATTACAGACATAACTACTATTGAGAAAATAATTATGAATGCTACCAAAATAAAGAATATTGGTCCAAATAAAGTATCTAAAACATTCTCTTTTACTTTTAATTGAGATGAACCTATATATTCATTAATAAAACTAATAATTAAATTAGTTCTATAAAATAGATATCCCATTAATAGTGCTAAAATAGCATGGATTAATTTAAAATTCTTAATTAATATCGCATATGGTTTTCTTAGTATCATACAATCACCTTTTATTCTATATATAGTATACCTTAAAATTAGAAAAAAAAAAAGAATAATTAAGTTATTTTACACAAACTTGATTATTCTAGTAATTCCTCTACCACTTTATAAACACTTGTATATGGATTAGAACATGTTTCATACAAATTTTTATCATTTTTTAATTGGTACTGCTCTAACTTTTTAGCATTAGAAATGGCAATATCCTTTTTATCCTCTAAATCTTTATAAATAGCATAATTTTTTTCATATTTTAAACAATATTTTTTTAATCTTGCAATAACTTGATTATTTGTTAATGTTGCTGTAGTATATTCAAAATGTAATAGAAACCATAATTCAATACATGGGTTTGATGTTATTACTTTAATATTATGTTCATTAGCTAACCTTATCGCAATTTTTATTTGTTCATCTTTTAAACTATTTGTATCAGTATCAAAGATACAATATGCAATATCATCTGAACTTAAATCTAATCCATTATTCTTAACAGCCAATATTGTCTGTCTTACAAGATTAATAGGATCTGTTTCGTTACCAGGTACCACTTTTATTCTATAATTACTATTTCTATTCATAAAACTATTAAAATAATTTTTTTCGGTTTTATTGTCACCTTCATAAGATACAAGTATTACTCTTTTTGATTTAGAATTTTGTTGATTTCTTTTTCTGTTCATTTTTTAAAGTTCAATGTTTGGTTCAATAAAAGGAACAGCCCCATATCTACCTAGTAAATACCCTTTTTCTACATTTTCTGATTTTCTTACTGAAAAATCATCTAATGGGTATATTCTACTTGAACCATCTATTTCGTTTTTTTCAGTAAACCAAATTTGATCTCTTCTAAGTAATTCTAAATCTAGTAAATTAGTATCATGAGTATTAAATATTAATTGTGAACCATTTTTATTTATATTTTCATCATTAAAAATTTCTACTATATATTTCACTAAAAATGGATGTAAACTTCTATCAAATTCATCTATAATGAGTACTATATTATTAAGAAATACATCTCTAATTACTGGAATTAAAGAAAAAATTATTTGTGTCCCAATTGATTCTTCATTAATGTCAAGGACAAATTCCTTTTCACCAATAGTATGTTTTGTGTTAACAGTAAAAATACTAGTACCTATTGGCAAATTAATTTTAATATTTTCAGGTAATCCTGATATTTTTTCTTCAGTAATTGCATCTTTAGTTACATTATAACCACTTATATTCAAATCAGCTTTCTTTAGAAAATTTAATGTAAATTTTTGCAATTCATTATCTTTATCATTGCTATACATGTTATAAGAAAAATTATTTATTTGATCAATTGAAAAAACAACTCCAATTTTATTTGATAAAAAATCATACGCTGGCTTAGTTTTTTCAAAATTCCATGTAGTTGCTGTCGAAATAAAGAATTTATTTGATGTGTTTTTTTCTTTTATATCATTTAATTTTTTTAAATCAATATTATTAAATTCATAATCATTTATATTTTTTCTAACAAAAATTTTAACTGGTTTCCCATGTGGATAATAATACAAATACTCATCATATACATTTTTATTATCAGCTTTAAAACCATATAAATATTTAATATTATCCAAAATAAATTTAATTTCAAAAAAACTTGGTTTATTAAAATAATTTTTGTCAAATTTAAAAGGTACAATTGGTAATAGTCTATTTGGATTATTAAAACTTGATTGACTAATCATTTCACTAACAATACTAAGTATTTTAAATAAATTACTTTTACCTGAAGCATTTGAACCATATATTGCAGTAGTTTTTAATATTTTTTCATTTCCGATTTTAACATAATTTTCTTCTAACAATTTATCACTAGATGCTATCATAGAAAATGTATTTTTTTCTTTGAATGAAAAAAAGTTTTCTACAGTAAATTCTATAATCACAATATCATCTCCCTAAGAATATTATATGCGTTTTTTTAATAAAAATCAATAAATTTGCAAATTTAAATCATTATTTTGCATTTTTTTTACATTTTTTTGATTTTAATTTGCTTTTTTTGCTGTTTTGAACATAAAAAAAAGAATAATTAAGTTATTTTACACAAACTTGATTATTCTTTAAAAAAATATGTTAACTATTATTAATGAGGCAGTTATACCTATTAAATCAGCAAATAATCCTACCCATAACGCATATCTTATTTTCTTTATACCAATACTACCAAAATATAAGGTTATTACATAAAATGTCGTATCAGTTGATCCTTGGATAATTGAAGCTAACCTACCAATTAAAGAATCTGGTCCAAAATCAGCAAATAAATTATTTAAGATTGCTAAAGTAGAACTACCTGAAATAGGTCGCATTACCATCATAGGTAATACTTCTATAGGTATTTTTATGTAATTAAAGAATGGTTTAAATAAGCTATAAAGTAAATCTATTATTCCACTTTTTAAAAATATATTAATTCCTAATATCATAGCTAATAAACATGGAAAAATTTTTAAAATCATTTTAAATGATTCCATAGACCCATCTACAAATTCATCGTATATATCAACTTTTTTTATAATACCATATATTAAAATAATTAAAACTAATAAAGGAATTATTAAACTAGATATTAAATTCATTCGAACCTTCTTGCTACAAATCTATCCATCATAAGACCAGCAATAGTTGAACATAGTGTTGCTATTATACAAGGAAAAACTATTTCAGTTGGATTAACACTTCCATATAGTAGTCTTAAAGAAATAATAGTTGTTGGTATTATAGTAACGCCACTAGTATTTAATACTAAAAATGTAATCATACTACGAGATGCAGTATCTTTTTTTTTATTTATTTTTTGTAGTGTTTCCATAGCTTTTAAACCAAATGGAGTAGCCGCACTACCAAGTCCTGCCATATTAGCTATTATATTAGAAGCAATTAAACTTAATGATTCATGATTTTTAGGTATCTCTGGAAATATTTTAGATAAAATAGGTGCTAATTTATTAGACATTTTATTTAATAGTCCTGATGTTTCAGCTATTTTCATTATACCTAACCATAGTGCTAAAACTGGAAATATTTTAACAATCATTTCAAATGCTGTACCAGCTGATCCTAATATTTCTTTATTTACTACTTCGATATTACCAGTAATAATAGAATATATAATTCCGCTTATAATGAAAAATCCCCAAATTTTATTTATCATTTAAACCAATCCTTTATTTGATCAAACCAAGATTTTTTTATCTTTTTTTTAACAAATAAATCTTGTTCATTAATTAATTCATCTAATAAATAAACTTCTACCTTACCTACTTTCATATTACTTTTTAATTTTCTCACTTTTTCTATTTTAAATTTTATAATAACATTATCTTTTTCTATATTATCTAATAAGTAGTAAAAGTCATTATTAATATAATATGTATATCCTTTATAATAATCGTCTATTACTTCAATATTACCTTTTTTTAATATTTTATATTTTTTATAATTACTAAAAGCATATTCAAATAATTCTTTATGGTCTCCCCAGTCATCGCCATCATTTAATGTGACTACTACAAAGTTCATACCATCTTTTGAAGCAGTTGTTACTAATGTTCTTTTAGCTATTTCAGTAAATCCCGTTTTTCCACCTGTTATATATTTATAACTATTTAGTAATTTATTTTTATTAGTCC
>CAZYWD010000006.1:0-11115 GCA_964651795.1 uncultured Muribaculaceae bacterium | reverse complement strand
AAAGAAATTTTTATTTCTTTATTTTCTTTCTACTTATAAATATCATAATTCCAATACTTAATACTAATCCTATTGAAACTCCAATTAAAGCTTTTAAATATAAATCACTTTGTTTTTTTAATATTAAAACTTGTTCATCATTATATATCTGTACAGTTCCTTCTTTTGAATCATACATATATATATGTTTTTCTCCTGTTTCAACATTTAAAGCATATATTAATGCATAATCAGAATCACTATTAATTTGATAAGCATTTATTTTTTGTTTATTATATTCTATTGAACTTTTTGAGTAACTTTCTGGTATTTCATCTAATTCCATTGGATATAAAATAGTTGATCCAAATTTATATTCTTTATATAAAGTATAATTATCTTTATCTTTTACATACCAATCTTGTTTACCATTATTATTTTTTAAGGATACTAATGTATACTTAGTTATTTCACTATAACAAGCTGGTACTTCTTCATTATTTATCTTTACTGTTTTTTCTATATAATTTTCTGGTAACACTAGGTTCTTTTTATTTCTAACGACTGTATATTCACTCTTTCCTATTTTTATTTTAACAGGATTAAATTCTTTAACAGTTGCTTTAATAATATATGTTTTAGTTGAACCATTTTCTGCTGTTACAACTACTTCTATATTATTATCTCCTTCTTCGACTTCTCTTTCACCTAATCCTGATACATTAGCATATTTATCTGATGCAGAACCAGTTACATTAATTTTAGTTGTTCCTGCTTCTAACATTGCCGTATATTCCAATGTATCTTTATTAAATTCAGGTTCTAATGTTGCACCATCTATTCCTAAACCTGACAATGTATTATCAGTTGAAAGCTGTCTTGCTGGATTTACTCTAACAGTTAATGACTGTCCTGAACATCCAACATCATCATATGCAGCGCAGTCAATAAGTCCTAATCTAATAGTTGATGTTCCAACATTTCTTGCATTAAATGTATACGTTGTTGTTTCACCAGTATCAATAGTTGCATTAGATATACCACCAGATAATACTGATGAATCAGAAGAAGTTAATGAATATTTTGCAAATATATTATTTGATTTGACTGTAACTACTACCCTATTTCCAACAGTAACTGACCCACTACCAATTAAAGAAATAGAACCAGCATCTACATTAGTTACAAATGAAAATATAGTTATTAATCCAAATAAACAATATATTATTTTTTTCATATCACTAACCTCCTTATAATGTTCCAGTTCCCATTATATACTTTCTAATTTTTACATAGTCTATAGCACCAATATTTCCATCATTATTAATATCAGCTGCTATTCCAAATGAACCAGATAATGATCCTGAATTCATTAAATGTTTTCTAACTTTTACATAGTCTATAGCTGAAACACTACCATCACCATTAACATCACCTTTAACAATTATTCTAAAACTTCTTGATTCACTTCCAACAGTAATATTTATTACATCAGCAGTACCTAATTTTTCTTGTCCACTGATACTATTACCATCTCTTGTAATTGTAGCATTTCCACCAGCAGTTTTAATTGCTGTAATCATATGAGTTGCTGTTGTTTCTAATGGAACTATTACATAACTATCACTATATGAATACCCACCTTTATTAACTACATCATTCATACTTGAATTTGTTTTTAATTCATCTATTTTTGCTTGATCAACACTTGTAGGCAATTTAGAAGATTCATTTGGCATACCATTATATATTGGTATAATAAATTCTATTGCACTATCTAATAATCCATCTATACTTGCATAAGCATCGTATGTAGATGAGCCTTCACTAACAGGAGCTGAAATGTTTGTCATATATTGATGTGAGTAAGTATTATTCTTAGTAACATTCCATCTTTGGAAATATAATGTATTTTGTCCAGCATTTATATAACCGTCAGCAATATATTTAGCACCATTTAATATTGCTTTTTCAGCACTATCCCATGGTCTATTATATGAAGTATATGCCCCATTATATCCTTTAGCAAAATCTAGTGCACATGCTACAGGATTTGAACAACTTGAGAATGCACCTAAATTATAAAAATTATATATCCCTGATCCACCATTAGCTGAATCACTTAATTTACCATTACCTAAAACAATTTCTTGTCTAGAACGAGCTGCTAAAGATATAGGACTAATACTATTACCTTCAAATGAAGCAGCACTCATAAAATAATCAGTATATTGTAATAAATCTGTATTTTTAAATATACTTTCAACTACTTTTTTAGTTTGATAATTAGAATTATAACCTAAATTTTCAAACATAAATATATTTATTTCATCTAAGAAATTTCTTGGATCCATATAATATGCTACCGTATTTTTATTAGCAGCATACCATCCACCTGCTTCTTGTTGAATATAAGTATTAGAATTAGAATCATATGAACCTGCATCTAAAGATAAATAAATAGAATTATTTGATTGAATATAACTCATACCTACTTGACTTTCAGCATTTAACACATCATTCCAATTTAAACCAGTATTGTAACCAGTAAATTTCCAATTTGGATGTGATGATTTAAGAAGTGCTAATTTTTCCCAATAAATTTCTGGTATATTAGCGCTTGCAAATTCTTCTCTATATGGCGCAGTATCAATATTAAAATTTATTTTATTACTACAAACATAACCAGTATAAGTTTTTTTATTATAACTTTCCCAATAAAAACTTACTTTATAAAAACCTGAACTACATCTATTAATATTATTTGAAGCAATTAAATTAGTATCTAATAATGAAACTTGATCACCAGTATCTAGAGAATCAAGGACAGTATTGCCATTATAATTAGCTTCAGAATAATATTCTACACCTTTAGAATTAATATAACCTTTTTGATTTATTTCTAATGCACTGACATTATCAATAAGACCAAATGAAAAAATACAAATTAAAATCATAATTATATTTTTATTCATATTTCATCACTTCCTTATCATCAATTATAGCTACTATAATTATAACAAATTAATGATACTAATGGTATAGAACAATAAAAAAACTCATCAAATTTTGACAAGTCTTTACACTTTTAGACATCTATATAATCAATATTAATTGGATATATATTATTTATCTTATAAAGTAACTTTGGAGCATGTTCTGAAAACTTAATAACTCCACCAGTAATAATTAAATTTATTGTTTTATTATCTATTGTTTTTTTACTTAATCCTTTAGCATATTTAGGAAAAAAATGATTATATGGTCCTACAAAACCTCTACTACTTTTTTTATCTAAAAAATTAAATACTAATCCATTATGCATATGTCCAGATAAAACTAAATCGAATTTTTTAATCATTTTAGAGTTTGTTAAAGTTTTATTAGTTAAAACATTTTTAGGAGCATGACATAATAATATATTATATTTAGTTATATCTATTTTATTTAGTTTATCTATATCTTCTATAAATATTAAATTATCTTCATGATTTTTATTATAATAATATTCGTGACTTAATGATAAACCCGTAAAAGTAATATTATCTCTAACTAAAGTTTTATTATTTAAATAATATACATTTTCTATTGTATTTAATGATAAAAAGTATTCATCATTTGATAAATATGTACTTTTTCTTTTATTTAATTCTGATTCATCATGATTACCTTTAGATATTATAACAGGACATATTTTGCTTAAATTTTTTATAAATTGCGTTAAATTATCTTTTTTATCTGTAAATAAAATATCTGAACTATCTACTACATCACCTGGAATACATATATAATCTGGTTTGTTATTAACAATATTAATAATTATTTTATCAAAAATATTTTCATTATATGAATTACTATAATGAATATCTGATAATAAACATATTCTTTTATTTAATTCACCTAATTTGTAAAATTTATTTCTTATCATAACTACTCCTTTAAAAAAATAATCAATTTCTTGATTATTCTATTCCTGATGTAAATTCTTGAACTAATTCATTGAATCTAGTTAGATTGATTGCTAACTCATCAGCTTTTTCATTAGCTTTAATCTTATCTAATTCTAATTGTTTTCTTTCATTTTCTAATTCTTTTTTTGTATTATCTAATTCTTTAGTTTTTGAAAGAAATTCTTCATTTTGTTTTCTTTTTTCTTCATTTAATTTTTCGATTTCTTTTTTCTTTTCCATCTCAAATCTAGTTTTTTCATTTGAAAACAATAATTTTTCTTCTTTAAAATTAGTAATTTCAGTATCTATTTCAGATTTCTTATCTTTTAATCTAGAATAAATATCTTCTTTTAATGATTTAATCTTTTCGATTTCTTTTTGTGTTTTTTCCTCGTGATCAATTCTTTGTTTCTCTAATTCTTTTGAATCTCTTTCGAGTTTCTTTTTCATTTCAACGCAACGATTAAATATTTCAGTTGCTGATTTAACATTATCATTAGCTAAATCAAAGAATTTTTTTATATCTTTTACTTTACCAGAGTTATCACTCTCAAGATTTAATTCTTCTTTAACTAAATTTTCTTCCATTTATTATTCTTTTCCAGGAATTTGTTTGAATCCCAAGTTAAATTGAGAAACTAATTCTTTGAAACGAGCACAACTTTGAGATAAGTTTTTGCTTTCTAATTCTAATTTTTTCTTTTCTACTTCTTTGTATTTTTCAAATTGAAGTTTTTGTTCTTCTAATTCTTCTTCTTTGTTTTTAATTAGATTTGAAGCTTTTTCATGTTCAGCATTATATTGTTCTCTTGTTTTTTCATTTTCTTGTTTTGCTAATTTGATTTTTTCTTCTTCTACTTCTTTGTATTTTTCAAATTGACTTTTATCTGCTTCTAATTTAGAATTTGCTGTTTTTAAGATTTCATCTTCTGCATCTTTATATTTAGCAAATTGTTGTTTATCTGAATTTAATTTTTCTTGTTCGTTTTTGATTGCTTGTTCTTGAAGTGATAATTCATTTCTTGTAGCTTCTACTTCTGCAGAAAATTGTGCTTCTTCTGATTGTAATCTAACTTTTTGATTTTTTTCATATTCATCTAATTTTTCTTTAGATAATTTTATTAAATCTTTTTGTTCAGTCATATATTTATCAAAATCTGCTTTTTCTTTTTCAAATTTTTCTTTTTGTTCTGCTAAATACGCTTCATTTAAGCTAACATTTTTCTTTTGCTCCATTAATGTAGACATAAAGTTGTTAGCACCTGCTATATCACTAGTTAAAGTATCAAACATGCTATTTATATCAGAATCATTAACTACTTTTTTACTTTCTTCAACTACAGGTTGTGCAGTATAAACAGGTTGTTCTACCTTAGTTTCTACTGTTTCTTCTTTCATTGGTTCTAATTCAGGTCCTTTATTAATCATTTCTTCTACACCAGCAAGCATATCGTCAATCATTTCATTATTCGTCATTTAAAACATCTCCTCTTTATTCTTTTATTCTTTTACTTTACATTTAGTATACCATATTATTTAAAAAAAACATATATTTTTTTTAAATTTTGTTGATTTTTTTTAATTTTTATGAAAAAAAGACTATTCGTCTTTTGTTTCAATACCTACTAGTACTTGTCTTGGCTTACTTGAACCAGTTGAAGGACCTACTATTCCTCTTTCTTCAAGTAAATCAATTGCTCTAGCAGCTCTATTATAACCTAATCTAAATTGTCTTTGTAATTTAGATGTACTTATGTTTTCTTGTGATGAAACATACTGAAGTATTTCATTATATAATGGCTCTTCTTTAGCGTCCCCGCTATCTACCATTGTAGTAGCTCCCCTAGTTTCTTCAGTAACACTTATTTTTTTATCATATATAACTGGTTGTTCAGCTTTTACATAATCAACTACTTTTTTAATTTCGTTATCAGAAATAAATGTTCCTTGAATTCTTATAGGTGTATTTTCGCCTTGTGGTAAAAATAACATATCACCTTTACCTAATAGTTTTTCAGCTCCACCCATTCCTAGTATTGTTCTAGAATCTATTGAAGAAGCTACAGCAAATGAAATTCTAGTTGGTATATTTGCTTTAACTACACCTGTAATTACATCTGTAGATGGTCTTTGAGTTGCGACTATTAAATGTATTCCAGCAGCTCTCGCCATTTGAGTAATTCTCATAATTGAATCTTCTACTTCTTTAGCAGCTACTAACATTAAATCAGCTAATTCATCAATTATTACTACTATGTAATGCATTTTTGGTTTTTTATCAGGACTATTATTATTTTTCTTTTCTACATACTCATTATATCCTGCAATATTTTTTGTTCCAGTATCTTTAAATCTTTCATATCTATCTTCCATTTCAGCTACAATATTTTTTAATATTTCGTTAGCTTTTTTAGGATTAGTTACAACTGGAGTTAATAAATGTGGAATATCTTCATACATTGATAATTCTACTTTTTTTGGATCAACTAAAACTAATTTTACTTCATTAGGTTTAGCTCTCATTAAAATTGATACTATAATACTATTTATACATACTGATTTACCACTACCAGTAGAACCTGCTACTAATAAATGTGGTGTATTATTTATTTCAGTACACATTGGTTTACCCATTATATCTTTACCTAATGTAACTAACAATTTTGAATCTTTTTTACTTTTTGGTATTGTATCTAATATTTCTCTTACTGTAACCATTGATGCTACTTTATTAGGCACTTCAATTCCAATTGTTGATTTACCAGGTATTGGTGCTTCAATACGAATATCTTTTGCAGCAAGCGCTAAAGCTATCTCACTATGAATTCCTGATACTCTATTTAATCTTGTACCTGATTTAACTTCTATTTCATATTGAGTTACAGTAGGCCCTGGATTAATTGCTACAACTTTACCTTGTATTTCAAAGTCTCTTAATACTTGATGTAATATATCTACATTATGATTTATTGTTTCAGTAGACTCCATTGTTTTATTTTTAGGTTGTTCTTTCAACATTTTTATATCAGGTAATCTATATCCAACATAGTCTGTTTCTATTTCTTCTTCCTCTTCTACTTTTACTTCAGTAGGTATTGGTTCATCTTTATGGATTAGTTCTTCTATTGATTTATAGACTACTTTATTATCATTTTCATATTCTTTTTCTACTTTTTCTATATGTTTTTGGTCTTTATCTTTAATTTTTTCTTTATGTGGTTTTACTTTACCTTTTACTTTAACTAAAGCATCATATATTGATACACCAGTAAACATTATTAGTCCACATACTATTAAAGCCCAAGTGACTATTCTTGTTCCATTCATTTCAAATAAATATACAAATAAAGCAGAGAAACCTGATCCAATCAAACCGCCACCTAGATTGACTCTACTACTAGCAGCTGTCATAAATCTATTAATTGTTTCTTCTATTATTTCAAATCCTTTTAATTCACCTAATTCTATATATTTTAAATGAGATAATATTAATAATCCAATTGCAAATATATAAAAACCTATTAATTTTGATGTAAAAAAATCTAATTTTTTTCTTTTAATTATCATGTATACGCCTATTGCCATGACTAAAACTAATAGAACATTATACCAAGTTCCTACTAAGAATACTGCAAAATTACTTATAAAATTACCTACTACCCCTGTATTAGGTATTATACCTATTATAGCTATTATAATAAGTAATATTCCAAGTAATTCTACTCCATAATTACTAGATTCTTTTTTTACTACTTTTTTCTTTTTCTTTGCCATACCATCATCCCTATCATATTAATTATAGCATAAAAAAAAACAAAAAAAAAGCTAGAAGTAGCACTTAAACGACAAACCTGATCACCCAGGTGGGCATTACATCATATATATTAGGATTCTTAGATAAATCTAAGCATTCAACACAACATATGAATTAAATTCCCAATCGTTTATATTGTAGGTTTTTCTTTTTCGTGCAAACTTCTAGCAATTTAAATATATCATATTTTTATGGAGATTGCAAATCATTACTACATTCATTTACAATTTTATTATAATTACTACTTTTACCTATTTTTACTTGTATAGCCTTATCTATATAGTTTTCAACCTCTAATGGAATTAAATTTTCACTATCTAAATCTTTAATATTAAAGCAATATGTTTTTCCAATATCTTTTGGATATTCATTTATATTATTTTCTATATATTGATTTGCTGCTGCGTAAATAGCACTTAATTTAGCATCATCTATTTCTTCATTTTTTCTTTCAAATAATTCTACTATATTTGGATAAGTTAAAACTAATATAACACCTAATAGTATTACAATTGCTATTAGTTCTACCAAAGTAAATCCTTTATTTTTCATACAATCACCTCATTAATTACATTTCGTTAATTTATAGCTGTTTTTTTCACCTATTTTCACTTGAATACCTTTATCTTTATATTTTGCAATATCTATTGGTATCAAGTTTTCACTATCTAAATCAGAAATATTAAAACAATAAGTTTCTCCTATAGTTTCAGAATAATCATTAGGATTTTTTTTCATATATTCATCTGCAGCACTATAAAAAATATCTAATGTTGCTTTATCTATCTCATTATTTTTCTTTTCTATTACTTCTAATATTTTAGGATAAACAATTAATACTAATATTCCTAATAATATTATGATTGCCAATAATTCTACTAATGTAAATCCCTTATTTTTCATATTACCACCTATATTAATTTTACAATATTATAAAGAAAAAAGCAAACATTATATTTGCTTAATCTAATAATGGACTCGTACTTATTGATTCACTAGTTACAGCACTACTTGTATCCTCACTACTTTCAGTTGAAGAAGTTGTTGTTGTAGTTGGGTTACTTGTAGAAACAGGTTTTTTTAATATAGTTAAATTCAAATATGCTACTTTTGATAAATCTGTACCTACTTTTTCATCTTGTTTTATTACTGTATTAAGTGTTCCTTCTCCCTCATATACGATTGGGAACTTACAAGTAATACCTAACTTATTACATTTTGCTGTTGCTTCTGTTTGACTATCACCTATAAAATCAGGAACTGTTTTTACTTCTTCTTTTGGAACTTCCACTTCTTCTTTAACTAATATAGTTAAAGTTAATGATTTAACATAAGATACATCATAACCAGCTGTATAACTTTGTGCTATTACAGTATTGTTTGTACCACTTCCAGTAGATACTGTTTTAAAATTACAAGTAATACCTAGTTTGTTACAAGTTGATTGAGCTTGTGCTTTACTATCACCACTAAAATTTGGTAACTTAGTAACACTTGAAACTCCAGTAATATCTTTACCAATAACTTCTTCTTCATATTCTTTATCAATACTAAAACTAAATGATTTTTCAATTTTTGGTTCAACTAAACCTAAATTAATCTTCATAGCTTCAACTACTGCATTTAAACTATTTTCATATACTACATAATTATATAAATTTAAACCCATTGATTGATCATATATATATGCATCAGTACCATTTAAGTATAATCTTTTCATACTTAATAAATCTGCTACATCACCACTATTACTTTTTACTAATATATCTTTACCAATATTATATAAAGATAATATTTCAGATGTAGTCATATTAGTTTCCATACTATTACTTATTGTATTTAATATTTCAGAAACAGTATTCAAACTTTTAACACTCTTTAATTTATTTAATAAAGATTTTACTACTGTTTGTTGATGTTGACCTCTTATAAAGTCATTACTAATATAATTTGAATATTTTCTAGGGCAATAATTTGGCCAAGAATGTCTATTTCTTGCGAACGCTAAAGCTTGTTCACCATTTAATGTCTGCATTCCTTCTTCAACATAGATTGTACTATTACCCCATTCACGATTACTGTTTTGTTCACAGAATGCATAAGGAACATCTACATCTACTCCACCTAAAGTATCAACTAATTTTACGACACCTTTAAAATTAATTTTTACATAATAGTCAATATTAACTCCTGTATAATTTTGGATTGTTTCAATCATACATTCTTCACCATACCATGCAGCATGTGTTATTTTATTTTTTCTTTGATTAGTAAAACAAGCTATTGGTACATATGTATCTCTTGGAATACTTAAAATAGTTGAAGATAATGTAGTTGGATTAAATGTTATTAACATTAATGAATCACCATTAAATGATGCATTAGCAATGTCTTCAAGTTCTGAATCAACACCCATTAATAAAACTGTAAAAGGTTTATCTAATTTAGTGTTTTTATTTTTATTTTTATTTTCTATTTTTTTAGTTTCTGTATATATTATTTTAGTATCAGAACCAATATTTTCAAAATCAGCTCCGTCTACTTCACTAAACATAATTACATAATTAGTTGGTAAGAATGCAAAACTTACTTTTTCATCTAATAAAGCTTGAATTAATTCTATAAAACTATCATATTCTAAAACTTCATTATCTATTTTTTTAGATTTTAAAATCTCAAGAGGTAATGTATTACCTACAATACTAGTTGAATCAGCTAAAATACCTATTTTTCCATCATCAATTTTGTCTATTTTTTCTATTTTATTTGACTTTAAAGTAACCAAACTTGTCGAATAAGTTGTTGAATCAGTAGTCATACTTTGTAAAGTAGAATAAGTTTTCATTATATAGAAAGCTATTCCACTTAATAAAACAGAATAAATTAAAACAATTATAAAAGCTATTTTTATTTTACTTTTTTGCTTTTTTATTGTTTTAAATAAACTCAATACTGAACATACCAATATTAATAATAGAGTTAATCCTAAAACTAATCTCATTATGTTTTCTATTCCATTTAATAAGTAAACTGCATATAATATATAAATTGTACTAAATGTTATCAATATAATTGATAAAATAGCTAATATTTTATTTAATTTTATTTTCTTCATAATTTCACCTACACGTCGTTTATAATTATACCCTTTTTTAATAAATTTAACAACTTGAAATCGAAATTTTCATAATTTGTTTACAAAAATATTGTATTTCATTATTTTTTTTGGTATAATCGTTAGTGTCAATGGATCCATAGCCAAGTGGTAAGGCGTGGGACTGCAACTCCCTGATCGTTGGTTCAAATCCGACTGGGTCCTCCATTGAAAAATAAAGGAATTCTTAATTTAGAATTTCTTTTTTTTATGTAATT
>CAZYWD010000005.1:0-11277 GCA_964651795.1 uncultured Muribaculaceae bacterium | reverse complement strand
TATTGCTTTTAAATTTTCTGTATATAATAAAACTTTCATACTATCACCTATATAAATTGTACCAAATTTCTAACGAAAAGTCATTATATCTCCATAAAGTATTGCAAAATAAAAAGTGTTGGGTTATTATAAATTCCGCCAAAGAGATTATAATTCCAACACATTTATTATTATACACAAAATTAAAATAAATGAAAGTGTTTTTTCTCTCTTTGTCATCAGAAAGGAGAGATTTTTTTATGAATAATGAAAAAAATCAAAAACTATGGATTGAAAAGGTCCATCAAAACTTAATTTTAAGAGGAAGGAGTAATAGAACTTTTATTAATTACAAAAGTTGTTTAAACAGATTTTTTCAGTATTATGATTCAAATACTAATATTAAAAAACTTAACGAAAGTGATATTATTAATTATTTAAATGATAAATTTATTAAAATTAACAAATGTAAAAGTACTTATAATCTTACTGTATGTTCTATTAGATTATTATATATTGTTTGTTTTAATAAATCTCTTAATAGAATTTTATTACCTACTTCAAAATTAAAAAAGAAATTACCTACTATTTTACCAAAAGAATTATTTGTCAAAATAGTTAATGAAGAAAAATATTTAAAACACAAATGTTGGTTATTACTTGGTTTTTGTTCTGGACTTCGTGTTAGTGAAGTCGCTAATATTAAAGTTGAAGATGTTAATGTAAGAGAACATAAACTAAAAGTTCTTGGTAAAGGTAATAAAGAAAGATATACAATTTTACCTAATATTGTTATAAAAGCTTTAAGGTGTTATTGTATTAAAAATGGTATTAAATCTGGTTTTATTTTTAAGGGTTCCATGAATAAAGATAATATGAATGAAAAATCTATTATTAATTATTTTTCTACTATCAAAAAAATATACAACTTAGATAATAATATTTCTTTTCATTCTTTAAGACATTCTTTTGCTACTTATTATTTATCAGTTGGTGGAAGTTTATTAAAATTACAATCTATGTTAGGTCATTTAAACATTAATACTACTACAATATATATTCATCTATCTCATAATTTTTGTGAATTGGATTGTCTTAAATATGTCTAAATATACTATTCAAGATATATTTTTAAAGTATGGCGATGAATATATTGATAATAATAATTTATCTAAAGAACAATGGAAAGTTTATAACGCTATTAGAAATTGTAAAACTAAAAATCTTGGATATCATATTTGTACTTGTGAGGATTGTGGTGAAGAATATTTTGGCTATAATTCCTGCAGAAATAGACATTGTCCTATGTGTCAAAGTTATGCTAGAGAAAAATGGATTCAAAATGAATCTAGTTATTTACTTAATTCGAAATATTTTCATATCATTACAACTATTCCAATTGAATTAAATGAAATATTTTTATACAATTCTAAAATTTGTTATAACATCTTATTTAAATCAACTAGTGAATCAATATTAACTTTATCAGATGATCCTAAATGGTTAGGTGCTAAAGTTGGCATTACTTCTATTCTACACACTTGGGGTCAAACTATGGAATTTCATCCTCATATTCATTCTATCGTTACTGGTGGTGGTTTAAAAAATAATATATGGATTTCATGTGATAAAGATTATTTATTTAAAGTTCAAGTATTAGGTTCTTTATTTAAACATAAGTTTCTATATTATTTAAAGCATGAATTTGATAATTTAAACTTATGTGATGAACTTCAAAATATAAAATCGTTTAATAAATTTTTAGAACCTCTTTATAATAAAATATGGATTACATTTATTGAACCACCTAAAGGTAAAGCAGAAAATGTTATTGAATATGTTGGTAGATATTCTTTTCGTGTAGCTATTTCTAATGAAAGAATCAAAAGTATTGAAAATAATTTAGTTACTTTTGAATATAAAGATTACAAAGATAATTCTAAAATTAAAGAAATGACAATTACTGCCTTAGAATTTATAAGAAGATTTTTATTACATGTTTTACCTGATAATTTTACTAAAATAAAGCATTATGGTTTATTATCAAATAGAAATAAAAAGAATAATATTAAACTATGCAAATTATTAATTAGTAAACTACTAACTAATAATTTTGTTAATACCATATCTAGAACTTTATATAATTTCACTTGTAAAAAATGTGGTTCTACTAATTTTGATTATAGTTTCATATATGATATCAATCGACTCAAACTTTCATAATTTATATTTAGATTTTAGGATTCCAAGCTTTAGGGGTAAGGGGTTATTGTATTCAAATCACATAGGTTTAAATATTAAATTTAAAAAACTACGATGTTAGATTATATTTTTACAATTTTTAAAGGTAAAGAAATTAATACTTTCCCCTTATAATCCCATTCTTTATAAATTAGGTACAATATTTTTATAACACATTTTTTGCATACTCAAAATGTGTCATAAAATGCTTAACATTATAACATAATTTTTAATTTCAATGTTTATTATTTACTATATTTCTTATAATATAAATGGTGATTATATGAAAATAAGATTAGGATATGCATGTATTAGTAAGACACTAGATGTAACTACTTCTAGTACTTATACTTATACTAATTTTTCTAAAGAATTAAATTATGATAAATTAGATAAAATAATTATTTCTAATTTAGAAGATTTTGAAAAGATAATAGATTATAATATTAAAAATAATATTCATTTTTTTAGGATGAGTTCTAATATGATACCTCTTGCTACTAAAGATGATGTTGTATTTGATTATTTAGAAAAATACAAAGATTATTATAAAAGAATCGGAAATAAAATTAATAAAAATAATTTGAGAGTTGATTTTCATCCAGGAGAGTTTTGTGTATTAAATAGTACTAGAAAAGAAGTAGTAACTAATTCTATTAATATTTTAAAATATCACTATAATTTATTAAAGTATTTAAATATTAAAGATAAAGTTTTAGTACTACATATTGGTAGTTCTGTTTTAGGTATTGAAAATTCTATTAAAAGATTCATTAATAATTTTAATAAGTTACCTAATTATTTAAAAGAATGTATTGTAATAGAAAATGATGATAAGATATTTAATATTAATGATTGTTTATATATTTCTAGTAAATTAAATATACCTATCGTATTAGATTATCACCACTATATATGTAATAATAATTCTAATTTATATGATTATATAGAAGATATATTTAATACTTGGTTAAAACAACCTAAAATACATTTTTCTAGTCCTAAAAATAAAACTAAGAAAGATTTTAGAAGTCATAACGATTATATAGATAGTGATGAATTTATTAAGTTTTTAGAAAATATAAAAAAGTTAAATTATGATATAGATATAATGATTGAAGCTAAAGCTAAAGATGAAGCTTTATTTAGATTAGTTAGAGAATTAAAATATAAAACTGATTATAAATTTATAGATGAAACTACTTTTCTAATATATTGATTTTTTATATAAATATGTTATAATGTATATAGATGAGTTAATACTCATAAAATAAAAAGGGAATACTTAACTTTGTCGAGTTGAGTACTTACCCAAGTTAATGGCTATGCACCCAATCTTAGATTGAGTGCTATTTTTTTATCACTAATACCACTAATGGCACTATTAATAAAATGATAATTAATATTAGAAAGGAGATTAGTAAATCTTTTTTCTTCATAAATATCAGCCTCCTCTCTTTCAAAAGTTGGCAAGCACTCAACAATTAAGTATTCCAAAATAATTATATCAGTTATATAACCATATGTAAATATAAAATGCAATATTATGTTCGTATTTTATATAATAAAATAAAGAGTATATTCACTCTTTATTTTAATTACCTTGTAATACTTCTTAGTTCATGTAAAACTACACCATGTACTACTGTAGTCTGTATTATACATACGGTAACAATATGTACACTTTTAATATACTCAGTTTTTTTCTTCTAATGCATATATATTAGTATTAATTGCTATACCAATAACAAGTATATATGCCATAACATAAACCCAAATCATTAATACAACTATACTAGATAAACTACCATATATTAAATTATAATTAGCTAAGTTATTAGCATAATATGAATATAAAGCAGTAGACAATACCCAACCTATTGTTGTAAACAATACTCCTTTATTTACATATTTACTAGGTATTTTTTTATCTGGTGCGATTGTATAAATAACTTTAATAAGTAAAGCTATAACTATAATAGCAATTGGCCATTTAAGTATAATAAATATATTATATACACTATCAGCTATATCTCTAAACATATTTAATTCTAAAATAAATTTTAAAATTCCATTACCAAAAGCTAGTACAAATAATATAAATACAAATACTAAACTAACTACTAAAATCATTATTAAAGCTTTTATTCTTCTATAAAAATATCCTTTATTTTCAATTCCATATAAAGTATTAGATGCAAGTATAATTGAATGAGTACCATTAGATGCTAATATTAAACCTAAAATAATATACCACCAAGATAAACCATCTATCTTAATATTATTTACAATTGGATTTAATAAATTAGAAACATCATTTGGTATTATTTCATCTAATAATTCAATTATAGAAGCTAAAGAAATATTTACCTTAGAACATATAAGTACACCTAGTAATAAAGCTGGAACAATTGACATTACTAAAAAGAAAGCAATTGAACCTGGTAGCACTCTCATCTCTTGTTTACTAATAATATTAATAAAATTTTTAATTGGTTTCATATTTAAAAATTTCTTTATCATATTATCTTACCTCTATTATTAGTATACCATATTTAGCCATTAAAAACACTATTTAAAAAATCAAAAGTTGATTTTAAACCATTCTCCATTAGATTTTCAATTGACTCTGATAAAAATAATCCCATACCAGATGTATTATTTTCATAACTAACTTCTTTTTCATCAATATAATCTTTTATATTTATATTTTTACCCTTTTTTATATCTTCTTCAAACTCTTTTATTTTTTCTGAAGTGAGGGCTACTTTCTTATGTTCTTGAAATTCATAATATCCAGTTGCTTCTGATAAATACAAAGCTCCAAAACCAAATAATAGCGCTAAAAATATTTTCCAAAATATTTTACTAACAACTTTTTTTTTGTTCTTTTCTTCCATATTATTCACCCATATATTTTTGAATTGCAATAGACAATATATCAACTGTATTTATTATTTCATCAATCGTATTTTCATTCCCACCACATTCTATTAAAACTATATTATTATTTAAATCTTGATTATATATTCCATTAACGCTATTACCACCCTTAATAATTACCCCTCTAGATATTTCAGGTACTTCTTCTTTTAATAAATTATTTAATCTATTAGATAATTCTAAGTTTTTTTCATAAGTATTATAATCTTTACCTACTACAAATAATATTTTCGCATATTTTTTACCATTATATTCTATAGTTGATGAATCGTGTGTAATAGAATCTCTATGTAAATCTATTATTAAATCTAAATTATTATATTTATTTAATGTGGATTCTAAATAATATCTACTAGCTTTATAACTACTAGCATAATTCCACCCATTTAAAGATAGAAAATCGTTAATGTTACCTGTTTCTACTATCGTTGGAATATTCATATTATTTAATTTATCTTTAAGTAAATATGAAGCCATCTGAACATTAGGAGTTATATTATAATCACTATAGTTAGTAGCATCATATCCTTCTAATTGATGAGTGTTATATATATATACTTTTGGATTATCAATATCGATTGGGTTTGGATCATCTATATATTCTGTTAAAACATCACTTACTACTTCATCACTACTTACTTTAATGTTTTGGTTTATTGTTGAATTTAATATAGTTGTGGGTTCACTAGTAATACTACTAAAATAACCTATAAATTTATCTAATAAATTGTTTTTTCTCTTTTCATATATCATATAATGATTTGAATCACTTAAAAGCATTTTAATAAATTCTTCATTGTTAGATTTTAATTTAATATCAAAAAGAATATTAAATGTAAACTGATATATTATGTATACAATTATTAGACAAATTGATATTTTAAATAATTTAACTTTTTTTCTTTTTCTAGCTTTAAATTTTTTCATATATAGTCACCCACTTTAATCTATTCATATTATAAATTATTATGAATGCTTATTATGTCGAATAAATAAAAAAGAAAAATATTTCTATTTTTCTTTAGTTTTTTGTATTTTATTACCACTTATAATTTCTAATCTTTCCACATCTGATAATGTTTTATCTTGTAATTTTAAATTGACTAAATCAAATGCTAATTTACGTAAATATGGAAATTTTTCAAATTCAGGCGCTAATGAAGTACCACTTAATAATGAGTATTCATCTTTATCAGCATCTAAACAAATACATCTATTATTTACATTATATAAATTAAATGTTTTAAATTTATCTTTATTTTTTAATACTGTAATTATATTATAAGAATTACCAAAGATATTAAATGGAGTTTTATTACTACATCTTTCTTCAACTTCTTCTAATAAAATATATTGTTCATTTTCTTTTTTACTAATATATTCAGTTAAAAAAGGTAAAAGAGCATCACTAGATATAGTTGAATATTTTGTAATCTTATTAATACATAATGTTTTTTTTGTCTTAATAATTTCTAATTCTTTTTTTTGTTCTTTCAATAACTCTTTAAAATATTTTTTAGTAGGTGCGAAAACACTTAGTGATTTTAAATCTGTTGTTATTCTTTCTATATTATCATTAATATTTTTTTCCTTATTTTTACAATATTCAATATAAATTAATAAATCGACTAATGTCAAGTCCATACAAATCCCCCTTTGTAGTAATTTTTATTATATTATAATTATATTTTTAAGTCAAATTTATTTTTTCTTTACATTAGGAAATGCTTTCATAAGTCTATTAGCAAAATATGAATTCATTAATACTTTTTTAACTTTTTCTTTTATTTCTTCTGTTGCATCTCCTCTAATATTTAAAGTGCTTTTCTTAATCTTATTTACAATATTAAATGAAAGAACCATATCAGCTATAAAGAAACAAGCTAGTACAATACTAATAATACTCAATACTATTGGATTACAGTTAGCTATAATACCGGCAAAAAATGGATTAGTGTATTTAATCATAATACATCCACCTAAGCCAAATAATAACATTGTTTCTAAACAAATTCTACCATTTATATTGAACTTATTTTGTGTATAATCCCACCATCTAATTTTAAATAGTTTTTCCATTAGATAACTTGTAAGGTACTCTAATATAGCGCATATTACCATAGCCTTAACAAATAAACCAAAAAGATCTGCAGTGCCTTCTAAAATCCATGTCATTAAAAGAGCTCCTACACCATATATTGGACAGTAAGGTCCTATTAAGAAACCTCTATTAACTACTTTTTTTTCTAATACATATATATCAATTATTTCTATAATCCATCCTATTAATGAATATATCATAAATAATATAAACATATTTCTTAGTTCTACCATAATTACTCCTTATTTAAAAACAATTTACTAATATTTTTATTTGGTAACATTATTTTTACATTTCTTACTATTTTTATTTTATAGTCTAAACTTTTATCTAAATATTCTTCACCATCAATACTCCAACCTTTAGATGGTATATCATCAAATTCTATTTCAATTTCATTTACCTTATAGAATTTAAAACCTGGAACTTTTGTAATATCTGTTTTTGTTAAATGATATATTGCTTTAACTATATCTCTTCTAGTAGTTAAATTACATAATAATACTTCAAATTTATTATCATCTAATAAGACATTATCATAGAAATTATTGATTCCAGCTATTCTATTGGCATTTGATATTAGTATAAATGAAAATTTATCTATATTTGTTTCCTTACCTATTTTATATTTTATATTATATAATTTTGTTTTACCTTGTATTTCTTTCAAACCTTCTATTAAATAAGCTAAATATCCAAATCTTTTTTTCATTATTTTTGGTGTTTCGTATGATACATTAGTTAATTTTCCAAAAGCTGCACAATATGTAAAAGGTGTATTATTTATAGTACAAATATCTATACTTTTTTCTTGTCCTTCTAAAGCTAATTTAATATTTTTTATAATATCTCTACCATAACCGTACATCGCACCTATATCATTAGCTGTACCAAATGGTATATGTGAAAGTAGTAATCTTTTTTTTCTTAAGAAATTACCTTGCATTACTTCATTAAAAGTTCCATCTCCGCCTATTGACATTAATAAATTACAAGATTTAATATTTTTAACTATTTCCATAGCATGACCTTTATATTCAGTAAAATACATTTCATATTTATATCCATAATCAGATAGTACTTCTCTAATTTGTTTAATCTTTTTTAATGCTTTTCCCTTACCACTAGTAGGGTTAATGATTACTACACATTTTTTCATACATTCACCTTCTTTTAAATTATATCAAATTTTCTATTAAAATAAAAGAAATTAGATATTCTAATTTCCAAAGACCTCAAAATATTCACCAGAATCCAAATATAAAATTCCCTTTTTATTATCAAATGTTTTGATAATATCAACATAATTATTAACTGCTTCTATTTTTTCTAAAGTTATATAAATATAATTACCATCACTCATTGTAAATAAAAATCTTTCTTCATCTACTGAATTAGGATCATATTTGATTTCTGAAATTCTATTTAAGATATCTCTATTTATTAATTTCATTTTATCAATGAATAAATCATATACTTTTTCTGTTACATAATTAATAAGAATTGGTACATTATCTATATCACTTTGTAATTCGTTATACATAATAGTTTTTTTAATTGAAGTATTATAGAATAATCCATAATTTTCTTTTACTTTTATATAAATTTTTCTAAATTTCTTTTCTACTTCTGCATCCATTATGTAGATGTTTTTTTCTAAATTTTTTTCTATTTGATAATTAGTAAAACCTAATACTGAAGGATAATCTCTTAAACCAGATAAATCTATTATTTCTTGATCATTTAAAGTAGTATTACCACTTATAAATATATTTCTTATTGGTATTTTAACATAGTTGAAGCAAAAATATATTATACCAGCTAGAATAACTAAACAAATGAATATTCTACCATATCTAATTTTTATTTTCTTTTCTCTTTTACCATGTTTTGAAACATATTCTTTTTTAGGCTTCTTTTTTACAACTTTTTTAGGTTGTTTTTTGACTACTTTTTTTACAACCTTTTTTTTAATAGATTTTTTCTTTTTATCCTTCATATTATATTCCTTACCTTACTATTTCTTGTTCTAAAATTAATTCTATATTGTATTTTTCTTTTACTTTATCTTTTATTTCAGTTATTAGTTTAACTATATCTTTACCACTCGCACCACCAATATTTATAATAAAGTTAGCATGTTTTTCAGATACTTGAGCTCCACCTATTATTTTTCCTTTATAGCCTATTTCTTCAATAAGTTTTCCAGCATAATTATCAGTTGGGTTTCTAAATACACTACCAGCTGAAGGATATTCTAGAGGTTGACTCATTATTCTTCTTTTTTTTCTATCTTCAATTACTTCTATTATTTCTTCTTTATTACCACGCTTTAATACTATAGTAGCTTCTAATATAGTATATCCTAAATTATGTTTAAAAAATGAATCTCTATAATGATAATTTAATTCTTTATTATACATTCTTTTTATTTCTAAATCAGGAGTTAATACTAAAATACTTTCGACAATATAACCCATATCTGATTTGTAAGCACCCGAATTATTAATAATAGCTCCACCTACAGTACCTGGAATACCAGTAGCAAACTCCATTCCTGTAAGACCTAATCTAGATACTTTTAAAGCTAATTTCATCAAATTATAACCTGATTCTACAACTATTTTTGTATCCTCTATTTTTAATTCATCAAATTTTTCTAATTTAATTAATATTCCATCATAGTTATCTTCAAATATTAAATTTGAACAACCACCTATTATTTTATATTTATAATTATTTTCTTTTATTAGTTTCAATAAATTAGTTAGTTCTTTTAAATTATCTGGAATAACTAATATTTTAGCAATACCTTTTAATTTATATGATGTATATTTTTCTAAGTCAATGTTATAAAGTATTTTACCACATTTGATTTGTTTTAATTTTTCTATCATAATTTACTCTTTTCTTTAATGTTTTCATATATTTTAGTCGCACTATTATCTACTTTAAAAGTACTTAAATTTTCTTTTATTGTTTTAATTTTTCTTTCATCATTTATTAGTGAATCAATTGTATTAATTAATATATCACTTTTTAGATTTTTTTCTTCAATTAATATAGCAGCATCTTTACTAACTAAGTCCATTGCATTTTTATATTGATGATTATCAGGTACATAAGGACTAGGTACTAATATAGTAGGTACTTCTAAACTAATTATTTCTGATAAAGTAGTTGCTCCTGCTCTAGAAACTAACACATCTGTTTTTTTCATAACTCTAGTTATTTCGTTTATAAATGGTACTACTTTAACATTAGATGGATATTGTTTATCTTTCATAGTTTCATAGGCATCATTACCTGTAACAAATAGTATTTCATAGTTTTTTGTTTCAAATTGTGACATTGTTTTATATATTATATCATTAATTTTACTAGATCCTAAAGATCCCATAACAAATAAAACTAGTTTTTTATTTTCATTTAAGCCATATATTTTTTTATCTATTGCACCTTTACTTATAGCATCTTCACTACAAGGATTTCCAGTAAAAATTGTTTTATATGTAGGAAAATATTTCATAGATGATGTGAATGATACAAATATATTATCTGCATATTTACTTAAAAATAGATTTGCTTTTCCTGGAGTACTATTTTGTTCATGAATAAATGTTTTATATCCTAATTTTTTAGCTGTATAAATTACTGGTCCTGTTACATACCCTCCAACTCCTATTACAACATCTGGATTAAAGTTTTTTATTATCTTTTTACATTTATTTTTTGCTTTAATAAATGCATTTAATGTCTTAAAGTTTTTAAATAAATTTTTTCTATTAAATCCATATATTTCAATAGACTCAAAAGGTATTCCATATTTTGGAATTATATCTTTTTCCATTCTATTATGAGTTCCTATATATAGAAATTCACTATCTGGTTCTTGTTCTTTTATTTTATTTATAATGGCTAGAGCTGGATATATATGTCCACCTGTTCCACCTGCACTTATGATTACTCTCATTTAATCACATCCTAATATTATTATACCATAATTATATGCA
>CAZYWD010000004.1:0-19550 GCA_964651795.1 uncultured Muribaculaceae bacterium | reverse complement strand
AAAAAATAGTATTGACTCTCCCCTTAGAGTAGATAGTATTATGAATTTGAAAGAGGTGATTTTATGTATAGAATAGGTGAATTTTCTACTTTATCTAAAACTACAATTAAGACTTTAAGATATTATGAAAAAGAAAAATTATTGATTCCTTCATATGTAGATCTAGAAACCGGTTATAGATTTTATGAAACTAAGCAATTATTAGATTTATCTAAAATAATATCTTTAAGACAAATTGGACTATCTATTGATAATATTAGAAATATATTAAATGGAGATAATATAGATAAATACTTAGTTAATAGAAAAGAAGAAATAGAAAGTGAACTAACTATAACTAATGATCAACTTTCAAGAATTAATTATTTATTGGAGGGAGAAAATATGAAATACGAAATAATTGTAAAAGAATTACCAGATTACACAGTATATTATAAAGAAGGAGTAGTTGAAAATTTTAGTAAATTAACTGATTTTATTTTAGCTTCAGGAGAAGAATGTTTAGAATTAAACCCTAATATTAAATGTATTGAACCAGATTATTGTTATGTTAGCTATTTAGATGGTGAATATAAAGATTCAAATATAAAAGTTAGATATAGTCAAGCTGTAGATAGGATAGGTAAAGAAAATGATTCAATCAAGTTTGAAAAATTAAATCCTATAAAAGCTGCTTGTGTATATCATAAAGGTGCTTATGAAAAATTAGGAGAAGCTTATGGATATATTCTTAAATGGGTAGAAGAAAATGGATATGAAATAGCTGAACCTATTAGAGAAAGATATATTGATGGTATGTGGAATAAAGAAGATGTTAATGAATGGTTAACAGAAATACAAATTCCTATAAGAAAGAAATAGTCTTTCTTTTTTATTGACAAATATATTGTATATAGTATAATAAGTATGAAATGTATGAAAAGTTATACAAGGAGGATATATGGAAAAAAAGAAATATATGGGAGTATGTAAAGTTGGAGAAAAAGGACAAATAGTTATTCCTAAACAAGCTAGAGATATGTTTAATATTAATCCAGGAGATAGTGTAATAGTATTATGCGATAAAAAGAAAGGTATGGCTATTGTTAAAGCAGATTTTTTTGATGCCATAACAGATAAAATACTAGAAAAAGGTGACAAATAATGAATTCAATAGAAATAAAAAAATTAGAAAAAGTTTTTGGAGATTTAGTTGCTGTTAATAAAATAGATTTAACAATAAAAGAGGGTGAATTATTTGCTTTATTAGGAGTTAATGGAGCAGGTAAAACTACTACAATTAAAATGTTATCTGGTTTAATTAAACCTACTAGTGGTGATGCTACTATATTAGGTCATAGTATATGCAAAGAAATATTTGAAGTAAAAAAAATAATAAATGTTTCACCTCAAGAAACTGCTATTGCTCCTAATTTATCAGTTAGAGAAAATCTAGAATTTATAGCTGGTATCTATGAAATGGATAATATAAAGATAAGAGTAAATAAAATAATAAAAGAATTTAATTTAGAAAAAATAGAAAAGAAAAAAGCTGAAAAACTATCAGGTGGATGGCAAAGAAGATTATCAATTGCTATGGCTCTTATTACAGAACCAAAAGTACTGTTTTTAGATGAACCTACATTAGGTTTAGATGTAATTGCTAGAAGAGAATTATGGAATATAATAGAATCATTAAAAGGTAAAATTACTGTTATTTTAACAACTCATTATATGGAAGAAGCAGAAAATTTATCTGATAGAATAGGTATAATGAGAGATGGTAATTTAGTTGATGTAGATACAGCTGATAAATTTATAGAAAAAACAAGTGCTAAAAACTTTGAAGATGCATTCGTTAAGATAGTAAGTGAGGTAAAATAATGAGAACATTAGTATTTGCTAAAAGAAATATTAAAGAAATATTTAGAGATCCAATAAGTTTAATATTTTGTATTGGATTACCTTTATTTTTACTTATAATATTTCAACAATTCAATATACCAAATGATGCTTATAAAATAAGTAATTTTGCTCCTAGTATAGTTGTATTTAGTTTTACATTTATAACACTTTTTTGTGGAACATTAGTATCTAAAGATCGTACTAGTTCACTGCTTTCTAGATTATTTACATCACCTTTAAAACCAAAAGAATTTGTTATAGGGTATACTATTTCAACAGTACCTTTAGCAACCCTACAATCAGTATTATTCTTACTAGTATCATTATTCTTTGGAATAGAATTTAATTTAAACTTAATTTTAACAATATTAATATCAATTCCAATATCAATATTATTTGTAGGATTAGGTATTTTAATAGGTTGTACATTTTCAGATAAACAAACTCCAGGTATTTCATCAGTATTAGTACAATTAGTAACATTTACTAGTGGAATGTGGTTTGATATAAATATGATGAATAATGCATTTAAAATAGTATGTGATGTATTACCATTTAGATATGCTGTGGATTTAGCAAGATCATTCTTAATAGGTGACTATTCTAATATATTAGTTCCTATATTAATTTTATTAGGTTATATAGTATTAACTTATATATTTACAATCATTTTATTTAATAGAAAAATGACTAGTGATAAGAAATAAAAAGCAAAAACTTTTTATTTTTTTAAAAATGTAATATAATTGATGTAGAGGTTGTAATATGATGGAAATAATATTTTATGTAATAACAGTCAGCTTAATTTTATATAGTATTTATTTTTTTATAAAATGTATAATAAAAAATAAATTTATAAAAAATTATAATCCAAAAACAAAATTTGCAATAATAATACCAGCTCGCAATGAAGAAAAAGTTATCGGAAAATTATTAGATAGTTTGATAAGTCAAAACTATCCTAAAAATATGTATGATATATTTGTTATACCAAATAATTGTAATGATAATACTGAGCAAATAGCTATTTCTAAAAATGTAAATATTTTAAAATATGATATTAAATTTAATAGTAAAGGTGAAGTATTAAAAAAAGCATTTAGTGATTTAATTAAAGAGAACTATGATGCTTTTATAATCTTTGATGCTGATAATATAGTTGATAAAAATTTCATTAAAGAAATGAATAATTCTGTATTAAATGGTTCACTAGCATGTCAAGGATATAGAGATAGTAAAAATTATAATGATAATTGGTTATCATATAGTTATTCTATGTTTTATTGGTTACAAAATTTATTTTTTAATAAAATAGGTAATACTAGTGTAAGTGGTACTGGTTTTATGATTAAAAAAGATATAATAAAACAATATGGTTTCAATATGCAAACTTTGACTGAAGATATAGAATTTAGTGTTAATTGTAATTTAAATAAAATAAAAATAGATTTTTGTTCAACTGCAATTACTTATGATGAACAACCTACTAATATTATTACATCATGGGTTCAAAGAAAAAGATGGACTGTTGGAGTTGTTCAATGTTTAAAATTATATATAAAAAAAATAATAAAAAAACATGATATGACATCATTTATATTATTAAATAATCCTATTTGGAATTTACTGATATTGTTAATATATTTATTATTTATTAGTAATATTAAATACTTAGTTTTATTAACAATTATAGCTTATTTATTTTCTTTGTATATAAGTATAATGATATTAATATTTAATAAGAAAAAATTTAATATTAAATTTTTATCATTTAGTTTATTTTTACTTATTGGAATACCAATAAATATAATTTATTTATTCGTAAAAGATTATAATTGGGAACAAATAGAACACAAGTGCTAAAATTATGTTATAATGAATAAAGGTGATATTATGATAAGAAAAGCAAACATATTTGATACTTTCGATATTGATGAAGTACATATAGAAAGTTATAAAGAAACATATAAAGAATTTATTACTCCAGAAGTATTAAATAATATGGATTCAAAGAGAACTCAAAGAATTAAAGATATGATAGAAGAAATAAAACATGAAAATCCATATCTAGTTGCTATCGAAGATGATAGAATTGTTGGTGTGTTAAAATATGGAAAAAGCAATAATAAAGTTCATCCAGAAAGTGCTGAAATAAATGCTATATATTTAAGAGAAGAATGTCAAGGAAAAGGAACAGGTACAAAATTATTTAATGAATGTATAAAAGAAGTATCAATAGAATATGATGATTTAGTAGTTAGTTGTTTAGATAAAGAACCAGCTAATGAATTTTATAAAAAATTAGGTGGTAAGTTAGATCACCAAATAACAGAAGATGGTTTAACAGAAAATGTTTATTATTTTAGTAATATAAAAGAATTAAATAAAACTAAATAATAGGTGGTAATATGAAAGAAGTAAAAGAAAAAAAGATATTTGCTGAAGGATATTGTTTTAGAAAAATATTTTTCTTTTTTATAATAGGCTGTATAATAGGAGCTTATTATGAAGAAATAGGATTTATATTTAGACATGGTTATTGGGAACCAAGAAGAGGATTAATGTATGGACCATTTAGTCCTGTATATGGAATTTCTTTAGCATTTGCAGTAGTAGTATTTGGAAAAAAAACAAATATGAAATGGTATTCAATTTATATTTATTCAGCTTTATTAGGTGGTTTAGCCGAATATATTTTAAGTTGGGTTCAACAACTAATATTCCATAGTAGATCTTGGAATTATGATGGATATTTTTTAAGTATAGGTGGTAGAACAACAGTAATATTTATGATTATATGGGGATTAATGGGATTAATATTTCTTAAACTTATATATCCTTATGTATCTAAATTAATAGAAAAAATACCTTATAATATAGGTGAAATACTATATAAAATATTATTAGTATTTATGATTTTAAATATTTTAATATCTTTATGTGCTACATTAAGACAAGTAGAAAGAAAAAAAGGTCATGAGCCTTTAACTATAGTGGGAAAGATTTGTGATAAAGTATATCCTGATTCTGTAATAGAAAAAGTATATGTAAATTCAATATATGAATAAACTTCATATATTTTTTATATATACCTTGACAGGCAAAGTATCTTATGATAATATGTATAACAGTTGAGGAGGGATATTTTGACAGTAACATCTGATATAATAAGAGGTCATACAGAAACTATTATACTAGCTCATTTACATAAAAATGATAGTTATGGATATGAAATAAATAAAACTATCAAAGAAAAAACTAATAATAGTTATGAATTAAAAGAAGCAACATTATATTGTGCTTTTAAAAGATTAGAAGAAAATGGTTATATAGAATCTTACTGGGGGGATCAAAAAACTGGTGCTAGAAGAAGATACTATCGTATAACTGAGGAAGGTAAAAAGAATTATTTAAGAAACAAAGAAGATTGGAAAGAAACAAAAAAAATAATTGATAAATTAATATAGGAGGTAATTATGGATAAAGTAAAAAATTATGTAGATGAATTATTTAAAGATGCTCCATCTACTAAAAAAACTAGAGAATTAAAAGAAGAATTATTATTAGATTTAGAAGAAAAATATAACGATTTAATTAAAGATGGTAAAAAAGAATCAGTAGCGTATAATGCAGTTATTTCAGGAATTGGTGATATAGATGAATTATTAAATATGAATGTGTCTATTGAACAAGATACAAATAAATTAAGAAAGAAAAATGCTTTAGTAGTTAGTGTATGTGTAGGACTTTATATATTAGCATTTATTGTCGCAATTATATTAGATGAAGTCGTAAATGCGGATGATGCTATAACAGGTATAACATTTTTTGCTATAGGTGGTATTTCAACTTGTATTTTAATATACAATAATATGTCAAAACCAAAATATCTAAAAAAGGATGATACTATGGTTGAAGAATTTAGAGAATGGAAAGAAAATAAAAATAAAGATGATGCTATAAGAAAAAGTATTAGTTCAATTTTATGGACATTAATTGTAATATTCTATTTTGTTATTAGTTTTGCTACTATGGCTTGGTACATAACTTGGATAATATTTATAATTGGTGGTTTAATAGAAGAAGTAATCAATTTGATATTTAAGATAAAGGAGTAAGTTATGAATAAAAAATTAATTTATGTTTTAATAGCTATAATATTATTAATAATATTATGTTTAGCTGAGTTTATGAAAATATGTATTAAGAATGGTGGATTTAATTTTGGATCATCAAATACATTATTAAGAGAAGAAAAATATGATTTGACTGAAATGAAAGATTTAACATTTGATGTTTCTTCATCAGATATAGAATTTTTTGAAACAGATAGTAATGAATTAAGAGTAGTTCAATATGGTAATAAAAATAATGATAAATTTGAAGACAAAGTAGGTAATAGTTCTATTAAAATAGTTGATAGTACTAAAGTAAGAATTGTATTTTTTAATTTTAATTCTAGTTCTAGATATGAAGTTTATTTACCAACTAATTATAATGGTAATTTAAACATCAAAACTGTATCAGGTGAAATTTCTTTAGCAGATTTTAATTTATCTTTAAAAGATCTATTAGTTAAAACAACATCAGGAGATATTAATTTAAAATCTATTTTAAAAACAAATGATGCAGAAATTAAATCAGTATCAGGTGAAATTTATATCAAAGAATTAACTTGTAATGATGCAATATTAAAAACAACTTCTGGTGATATAGAAATAGATAAAATGACATCAAAAGATATAAGTATCAATTCAGTATCAGGTGAATTAGTATTAGGATATATTGAAGGTATAATGAATTTTAAAACTACTAGTGGAGAAATTAGTATAGATGATTTAAAAATATTAGATAATTCAAATATTTCTACAGTATCAGGTGAAGTAAAAATAGACATGAATAAAGATAATAATTGTGTTATTGGAATTGATACATTAAGTGGGGATTCTAATATTAGAACAAATAAATATGGTAATAGAAAATATGATTTAAATATTAAAACAACAAGTGGAGATATAAGAGTAGATTAACTACTCTTTTATTGTCAATAAATGTAAAATTAAATATTAAAAATCAAAAAACTAATTCCTATATGTTATAATTACATAAAGAATAGGAGTATCTTTATGCAAGATTGGATGATTTTAACAATTATATATGGAATAATAAGTGGTTTTTGTTTTATATTTCAAAAAAAAGCAATGAAAACAAATCATTCAATAGAAGTACTAACAACTTATATAACAATTTCATTTATAATCGTATTTATAGATGTTGGTAATGTTATAACAATAGATCCTAAATATTTAGGTTTAATAGCCCTAAAATCATTAGTAATATTTATATCTTGGCTTTTAGCATTTAAAGCAATTAGTAAATTATCAGTTAGCTTATATGGTGTTATTAATATGTCTAGAATATTATTTACAACCTTATTAGGTTTAGTTATACTTAATGAGTGTCTCAGTAAAAATCAAATGATTGGAATGCTAATTATTTGTATTGGATTATTACTTGTAAATATATTTAAAGATGATAATAAGAAAAATGATAAAAAATATGTTATAGTATTATTAATAGCTTGTATATTTACAGCTATTGGTGGAATTTTAGATAAAATAATAGCTATGCATGTAGAACCAAATGAATTACAATGGTGGTTTCTATTATTCTTATTTATATTTAATTGGATATATATATTAGGTAGAAAAATAAAAATAAATTTCAAAAAAACATTTAAAAATCCTTGGATATATTTAAATAGCTTTGCATTTGTAGTAGGTGATAGAATTTTATTTACAGCAAATGCAATTCCAAATAGTCAAGTAGCTATTATGTCTTTATTAAAACAAATGTCAGTTATTATATTAGTTATAGTAGGGGGCAATATGTTTAAAGAAAAAAACTTAAAATGTAAATTTGTATGTTCGTTAATAATATTACTAGGAATAGTAGTAATAACATTTTATTAAAGGAGGAAATTATGAGTAAAATAGTATTAATAGGTTGTGGAAATGTAGGTATGAGTTATGTATATGCCTTACTAAATCAAAAAACAAATGTTAGTGAAGTTGTTTTAATTGATCTAAACAAAGAAAGAGTTGAAGGAGAAGTATTAGATTTAAGTCATGGTTTATCATTTTCACCTTCTAAAATTAAATTTATAGCTGGTGAATATAGTGATTGCAATAATGCTGATATAGTAGTAATAGCTGCAGGTGCTAATCAAGAACCTGGTGAAACTAGAATGGATTTAATAAATAAAAACTCAAAAATATTTAAAAATATAGTTGATAAGGTAATGCAAAGTGGATTTAGTGGAATATTCTTAGTAGCAACTAATCCATTAGATGTAATGACACATTTAACATATAAGTATTCAGGTTTAGACTCTAGTAAAGTAATTGGTACTGGAACTACATTAGATACAGCTAGATTAAGATATGTAGTGGGTGAGAAACTACAAATAAATCCTAAAAATGTTCATGCCTATGTAATAGGAGAACATGGTGATTCAGAATTTATACCATGGTCAATTACATCAGTAGGAGCACTTAAAATAACAGAATGTATTTCTGATATAGAATTAAAAGAGATAGAAGATACAGTTAGAAATGCAGCTTATGAAATAATAAATAGAAAAGGTGCGACTTACTATGGTATTGGAATGTGTTTAGTGAGAATTACTAATGCTATATTAGGTGATGAAAATACAATAATGACAGTTTCAACTTATGATAACGAATTAGATTGTTATTATGGATATCCTGCTATACTAAATAAAACAGGAGTTAAATGTCGTACTAAATTAGAATTAAAAGAAAATGAACAAGAAAGATTAGATAATTCAATAGAAACAATTAAAAAAGCTATTGATACTATCAAAATGTAAACAAGTGTACACTTTCAAAAAAAGTATTGCTATATGAAAATTATTTTGATAAAATGTTAATGAAAGTATGAGAGGAGTAAAATAATGAAGAGTAGAACAAATAAAAAAATAATAGCAGGTTTACTATTATTCGTTGTTGCTATGTCAGTAGGTTATGCCGTATTTGGTCAACAATTAAACATTACTGGAACAGGTTCATTAAACTACGATTGGGATGTACATTTTGATACAAACTATACTGAAAGTGGTTTAGCAGGACAAACTGCTCCAACTATAACTGATGATGAAATTAGTTTTAATGTAGTATTTACAGAACCAGGTCAAACTAAAACTTACGAATTTGTAGCACTAAACGAAGGTACAATCGATGCAATCTTAAAATCAACTGAATTAACAGCTACTGAAGGAAATGTAGAAGGTATTACATTTAACTATACTGTTGGTACAGAAGAAGATAAAGATAGTATTATTGGTTTAACAGATGCATCAGTTGCTAGTGTAGCGACTAATGAATTATTAAACACTACTGGTAAACACTATGTAACAGTTACAATGTCATATGATGCAACTTCACCAGTTACTGGTGCAACAGACGCAACATTTACACTAAAACTTAATTACGAACAAGACTAATACGAAATGTTCTACACTAGTGTAGAACTTTTGTTGTTTTGAGGGAAAATGAAGAGAAATATATTATATTTGTGTTTTTGTTTAGTTGCATATCTTTTACTGTCACAAACAGTATTTATACCTTTATGTGGAGAATATTATACTTATTTAATTAAACCTTTAGGATTTGTTGTATTAGCTATTTTAGCGCATGTTATATTAAGTGATAAACGCGTAAAATTTCCTAATAGAAAAAAAATACTAGAAATAATAATAATTATTGTTCTTTCATATATAATATTTTACTACTCAACAGGATTAATATTAGGATTCACTAAATCAACTTACTCAACTGATTTAGTTGGAATATTTAAAAATTTATACTCAATCTTACTAGTTATAATTTTACAAGAATATATAAGATATAAAATACTTGTTTATTCAAATAAAAAAAATAAAATATTAATAATATTAATAGCTCTAATATTTACACTAACAGAAATAAGTTATGTAAAAATAATTACTGAATTAAATAGTGCGGGAGTTGTAGAATTTGTTTTATCAGAGTTAATACCTTTGATATGTTTTAACTTTCTTTACTGTTATATTGCTATTAATAATTCTTATAAAGGTAGTATTCTATTTAGAGGAATACCTGTATTATTACAAATATTAATACCAATATTTCCAACATGGAATTGGTACTTGTTAGGATGCTTTCAAGTATTATATATATTTATAAGTTATTACATAATAAAATTAAATATAGATAAATTTAATGAAAAAAAAATAAAAAAAGAGAAAAAAGGTATTGCTGGAAATATAATATTTGTTATAATTATTATAGTATATATCATGTTTGTTAACGGAGTATTTAGATTTGTTCCGGTGGCAGTTATGTCAAATAGTATGTATCCTTTATTTCAAAGAGGAGATGTAATAGTATACGAAAAAGTAAAACCGACTGATTTAGAAGTTGGAGATGTCTTAGTATTTAGAAACGATAATAAAGTAGTTCTTCATAGAATAAACAAAATAACTTGGAAAAATGAAGAAATATATATTATTACTAAAGGGGATAACTTAGATACTATAGATGTTCAAATAACAACTAGTAAAGATATCATTGGAAAAATGAAATTTACTGTACCAGCTATTGGCTATCCATCTGTTTTACTATATGAAATTACGAAGTAGGTGAATTATGAAGCGTGTTAGATTAAGACCACAAGTTAATTTAATTATTAATCTATTTTTAATAGTTGTTTTCAGTGTGGCTGCTTTTTTTAGTACAGTAAATATATATAATGGTATTAAAAATAATAAAGTTGGCTTTATAATGAATTATAAAATAAAAAATAATTTTGATTATAAAGTATATATAACAGATAATCCATATTATCAAGTTGAATATTTAGAAAAAGATAAACAATATCCAAGTACAATAATATCTAATATTAAGTATAATATTGGTACTGAATATAAATCATCTAAAAAAACAGATTTAAAATACACTTATAAAGTTACAGGAAAAATGATAAGTGAAGCAATAAATAAAGATGCTGATAATGAAGAAATATGGAATAAAGAATATAAATTAGTAACTGAAAAATCAGGTGAAGTTAATTCTAATGAATTAAACATTAACGAAGTTATAGATGTAGATTATCAAATTTATGAAAATTTAATGGAACAATATAAAAAAGAATTTGCTGTATCAATGGATGCTTATTTTCAAGTTGAATATGTTATTAAAATAACTGATTCAAAAAATAAAATAGAAAAAGAATTAAAAACCATTTCAAATATTCCATTATTAGAATCAACTATAAAAATGGAAAATGATGTTCCAAAAGAAATAAACGAAAATGTTTATAAAGACAATAAATTCACTTTTTCAAATATTGGTTTAGGTTTACTAACTTTAGCTATATATGCAGCTATAATTATTTTAATAGTTAAAACTTGTAGAATTAATTTTATGTCAGGTTATTTAATTAGATTAAATAAAATGTTGAAAATGTATGATGACATAATAATAACAGTTGAAGATTTACCTGAATGTAATGACCTAGAAGTTGTTGAACTTAAAGACTTTGAAAGTTTAGTTGATCTAGAACAGCAATTAAGAAAACCAATTATGTATTCAAAAGTAGATGAAAGTTTGAGCGTTTTTGCAGTTTATACTTCAACATTTGTATATCGTTATATATTTGATGAAGAAGAATATGTATGGGAAAATGATGATTAATAAAAAATTAATAATAATTTTAACTGCTTTCGTTCTATTTATGAGTATTGGTTATGGAGCTTTTGGACAATCACTTTTAATATCTTCAAGAGGTTTTATACAATCTGAAGGTGATTTCATCTATGAATATAAATCTAGCACTAATTCAGTCAATATTACTGGTTATATAGGTTCATCTAAAAATGTTATGATACCTACTGTTTTAGCTGATTATCCAGTTACTAAAATAGACAAATATGCTTTTGATGGAAAAGATTTGGAAAGTATTACTTTACAAGATGGTGTAACTGATATTATTTTTAATGCATTTGCGAATAATAATTTAACACAAGTTATAATACCATCTAGTGTTAGTGCGATAGGTTCTTTAGCATTTGATAATAATGATCTTGAGATAATTTCATTTAAAGGTGATACTGTCCCTACATTTGGTCAAAATGTATTTTATAGAAATTCCTATTTAACTAATGTTTGTATATCAGATACAGCTGATTTAAATGCTTGGAGAACAGCTTTAACAAATGCGGGATTATCTGAAAATGTCAATATAATACAAGGAAGAAATGGTGCATGTTTAGATATAGGTACTGGTGAAATAGGAACTATAGAAAAACTAGTTTGTGGAACAAATGCCTATCAAAAAGATGATGTATGCGTTTGTTTAGAAGAATATGAGGGAGACCCATATACTGTATGTAGTTTACCATTAAATTTAACTTGTTATGATTTTATATATCAAGAGGCATCTAACTATAATGTATTAACATCATATAATTGTACTAGTACAGATGTTGTAATACCTGATAGTGTTGGTGATGTAAAAATAGGTAAAATAAATAATAGTATCTTTAATGAAAAAGGTATTATATCAGTTGATTTAGGAAAAGGTGTCGAAACTATTGGACAATTTGCATTTATGAAAAATAGTCTAAAAAGTATCACTATTCCAAATAATGTAAAAACAATAGAACAACAAGCTTTTTATGGTAATTCTTTAAGAAGTGTTATATTTAAAGGAACTACACCACCAACTATTGGTAATGAGGTATTTGCTTCTAATTCAGCACTATCTAAAATATGTGTACCTAGAGGTACTACAGAAGCCTATAGAAATGCTTTAGCAATCTCAGGAGTATCTGATGTGAATTTTTATGAAGATGAAAGTAAATGTGCTTTAGTTGAACATATATTTACTGAGGGTGATATAACTTATAGTTGTAATAGACAAGTATGGGGAAATGGTAGTCCTAAAACATATTCATTCGCATGTACTGTAACAAATACAACAGATTATGATTTGAATAATTGGATTATAGATTTAGAGGTACCAGATGGAGCAACAATAAATAATTGTTGGGGTGCTAGATCATCTATTAATAGAAATATTGTAACAATTAGAAATGAAGCAAGTGAAACACTTAGAGCTAAGAGAAATACTAGTTTCACAATAGTAATTGATAGTGCAACTGATGTTGTATTTGATCAAACTACTTCTAGTGGTGGTACTACTGAAGAAGTAATCCCAATTCAAAATGCTATTACAGATGGATTAACAGCCACATTATCTAAAACAAGTGGATGGGGTAATTATTATATTTATTCTATTAAAATAGAAAATAATAGTGGTGTTGATTTAATCGACTGGGTTGTTGAAATGAATGTACAATCTGGAACAAGTATGGTAGCATCTTGGAATGCTGATTACGAAATAATTGATAATGTTATTAAATTAACTCCTAAATGGAATAATGCTATTAAGGATGGTAATTCAATAAGTTTTAATTTTCAATTACAATATACTGGTAGTGAAACATTTAACCCGAGTATTAAAAGTGTTAAAGGAAGTAAAAGTTGATATTATTGTATCAACTTTTTATATTAAAAAAATAATAAAAATTTTGTCATAATTTGTCGTATAATTATCTGAAAAAAAATCTATACTTTTTTTATTTTTTGTGTTAAACTAATATAACACAAGGAGGAATAGTATGACAAAATTAGTAGTGACAGCAGATTCAGGAATAAGTCCAATTATAAGAGATGAAGATTTAATTATTCCAGCATGCTTAAATAGTAGTACAGGTGAAACTTATTTAGATGGTTCTTTAACAAATAAAGAAATATTAGATAAATTAAATAATGGAGAAATCCTTAAAACATCATCACCACTACTTGATACTTATACTGAAAAATTTGAAAAACAATTAGAAAGTGGTAATGAAATAATCCATTTATCAATGAGTTCAGGTATCTCATCTGGTAGTGTTGAAATGTCTAATTTAGTTTCTAGATTAATAGATGAATCAAAAATAACAGTAATTGACACATACCAAGGTGCAACTGGAGGAACATTAATCAATGAAATTGCTAATGATTTAGTAAGTAAAAATTTAGACAAAAAAGACATAGTAGAAATATTAGAAAAAATAAAGACTAGAATCACAACATCTTTTCTAGTACCTGATCCAAGAGGATTTATTAGAAGTGGTAGGGATAATTCAGAAGTTAAAAAAATAGACAGATTAAAATTGACTTATGCAGCAATGAAAATAGCTCGTAATTATAATTTTATAGTTAATTTTGATAATAAAGGTAATTTATATAATGCGGGTAATTATAAAACAAAAGATAATTTATTTAAACCAATATTAGATAATTACTTAAATAATTTAGAAGAATATGACCCAAATTATATTGTAATAGGTAGTGTATTAGAAAATAAAGTAAATATGAAATACATTAAAGAATATATAGAAAAATTTTGTTACTTCAAAAACATAATAATTAAGGAATTTCCTGGTGTAGTAGCTGCTTATGGATGCCCTGATTTATGTGGAGTTAGCTTAGTTAAAAAGAAACACTAACAATTTGTTAGTTTTTTTGTTATAATTTAAGTGGTGATATTATGAAATTGTTATTAGTAGAAGATGAAATTAAATTAAGACAAGAATTAAAAATATTTTTAGAAAATAATGGATATGAAGTAGATACAATTAATGAATTTGATGATACATTAAATTTAATTAAGAAAAAAAATTGTGATTTAATCTTAATGGATATAAATTTACCAAATATAAATGGTGAATATTTAGTAAAAGAATTAAGAAAAGAAATAAATACACCTATAATTATGGTTACTAGCAAAAATACAGAAATAGATGAATTAATGAGTATCAATTATGGAGCAGATGATTTCATAACTAAACCATATAATTCACAAATATTACTTGCTAGAATAGAAAGATTACTTAAAAGAACTAAAAAACAAGATAATATAATTACTTATAAGAATTTAATATTAGATATATCTAAATCATTAATTAAAAATAATGATGAAATAATAGATTTATCTAAAAATGAGTTTAGAATATTTTACTTTTTATTAATTAATCAAGGTAAAATAATATCAAGAGATGAGTTAATGAATTACTTATGGGATAATAATGAATTTATAGATGATAATACTTTAACAGTGAATATTAATAGATTAAGAACTAAATTAGATAGTTTTGGTTATAATGATGTAATAATGACTAAAAGAGGACAAGGATATATAATATTATGAGACTAACAAGTTATTTAAAGGATAAACTTATAGAGATAATATTAGTAATATTACTGATGATATTTATTAGTTTATTATTACTAATATTTAATGTAAGTATAGTTATAAATATATTAATTATTTCACTTATATTTCTAACTTTTATATTTATAATTATTTATGATTTTTTAAGAAGAAAAACATTTTATAATAATATAGAAAAAGCATTAATTAATTTAGATAAAAAATTTTATTTAACAGAGATAATAAAAGATTCTAGTTTTTTAGAGGGTAAATTATTAATAGATTATATTTATGATATAAATAAATCATACATTGAAAAATTAAATAGTTACAAATATTCTACTGAAGAATTTAAAGAATATATTGAGTTATGGTGTCACGAAATAAAAACACCACTTGCGACGTCTAAATTGATATTAGAAAATAATACTGGTAATAATATTGAAGAAATAGAAAAAATAGAACAATATGTAGAACAAGTTTTATATTTTGCTAGAAGTGAAAATGTAGAAAAAGATTATATTATTAAAGAAACTAATTTAAAAGATATAGTAAATAATGTAATTAAGAAAAATAAAAAAGATTTAATTAATAAAAAAATTAAAGTTAGTTCTTTAGAAAATGATATATATGTTAATACAGATTCAAAATGGTTAGAGTTTATTATTAATCAAATAGTTATAAATAGTATTAAGTATTCAAAAGATAAAAATTCTAAATTAATTTTTATATGTGAATCATTAAAAGATAATGTGATATTAAAAATAGAAGATAATGGTATAGGTATAAATAAAGAAGAATTAGAAAAAGTATTTGATAAAGGATTTACTGGAAGTAATGGAAGAAAAAAATATAGTTCAACTGGAATAGGTTTATACTTATGTAAAAAATTATGTAATAAATTAGGTCATAATATATTAATAGATTCTAAGTTAAATGAAAATACAATAGTTACAATTATATTACCTAATAGTTCTTTAATTAAAGATATAAAATAACCTTACAAAATTGTAAGGTTTTGTAATATAAATCGATTGTTTAATGATTTGTAATAAAATATAATGTTATTGAGGTGAAAAAATGGAAAAGGTTTTGAAAATAGAAAATATTGAAAAATATTATGGTAATAAAGGTAATATTACAAAAGCAGTAGATAATATTTCCTTTGATGTTAAAAAGGGAGAATTTGTTGCTATTATGGGTGCTAGTGGAAGTGGTAAAACTACTTTATTAAATTGTATATCAACAATCGATAAAGTAACTAGTGGACATATCTATATTAATGATAAAGATATAACTAGAATTAAAGGAAATGGATTAAATAAGTTTAGGAGAGAAGAATTAGGATTTATATTTCAAGATTTTAATTTGCTAGATACTTTAACTGCTTATGAAAATATTGCTTTAGCACTTACTATTAATAAAGTGAAACCTAAAGAAATAGAAAAATTAGTTAGACAAGTTTCTAAAGAATTAGAAATTGAAGATGTTTTAAATAAATATCCATATCAAATGAGTGGTGGTGAAAAACAAAGAGTAGCAAGTGCGAGAGCTATTATTACTAAACCATCTTTAATTTTAGCGGATGAACCTACTGGAGCACTTGATTCTAAATCAGCTCGTATGTTACTCGAAAAATTTGAAAATTTAAATGATGATTTGAAAGCCACAATACTTATGGTTACACATGATGCATTTACTGCAAGTTATGCTGATAGAATTATATTTATCAAAGATGGAAAAATCTTTAATGAAATTGTTAAAGGAGATAAAACTCGTAAGGAATTCTTTGAAAATATAATTGATGTAGTCACATTACTTGGAGGTGACTTGAATAATGTTATTTAATTTAGCACTTAAAAATATTAGAAAAAGTATAAAAGATTATAGTATTTATTTCTTTACTTTAGTAGTCGCAGTCGCAATATTTTATATATTTAATTCTATTGGATCACAAGATTCAATGTTGTTTCTAACTGAAAGTAAGAAAGAAATGGTACAAGTACTAGTAATGATTATAGGTTATGTTTCTGTATTCGTATCAGTTGTATTAGGATTTTTGATTATTTATTCTAATAATTTCTTAATTAAAAGAAGAAAAAAAGAGTTAGGTTTATATTTAACTTTAGGTATGAGTAAAAGAAAAGTATCAACCATATTAGTAATGGAAACTTTATTAGTTGGTATATTATCTTTAGTTGTAGGTTTATTAGTAGGAGTATTTATTTCACAATTTATTTCTATATTTACAGCTAAATTATTTGAAGCAGATATGGCAAGTTTTCACTTTGTATTTTCAAGTGAAGCAGTACTTAAAAATCTATTATATTTTGGTATAATATTTGTACTTGTAATGATATTTAATATTATTACATTATCAAGACATAGATTAATAAATTTATTAACTGCATCTAAACAAAATGAAAAAGTAAAATTTAGAAATAAATATGTTGTTTTTATTTCATTTGTTTTATCAATTATTTTATTATGGTATGCATATAGTTTGTTATTTAAAGGAACATTTTTCCAAAATGGACCTGACATGGAAGCATTAAAGATGATTGTTACTGGTGCTTTAGGAACATTCTTGTTATTCTTTTCAATATCAGGTTTTGCTTTAAAGTTATTTCAAATGAATAAAAAATTATATTATAAAAATCTTAATATGTTTACTTTAAAACAAGTAAATAGTAAAGTTAATACAACTGTTATTTCTACTACAATAATATGTTTGATGTTATTACTTACTATTGGTATTTTATCAGGTTCTATGTCATTATCATCAGTAATGAATAAGGATTTAAAAGAAAATAATTTAACAGATTTTACTTTAAAAAGTCACTATAATATAGTAACTGATACAGGTATTGATGTAGGTGAATTTAATTTTTATGAGTTAGCAACTAGTGATCAATTTAAAAATACTGTTAAAGATTATTTAGTATATACTAAGTATGAAACAGGGGATATTGAAATTATTGATTTAGTTAATGATGATACTTTAGAATATTTAGAAAAAGAATATGAAATGGATTTATCAGAAAATGAATTAAAAGTAAGTGTTCCAATAATGTTAGAAAGTGATTATAATAATGTAAGAAAATATTTAGGTAAGAAAGAAATAAATATTGAAAATGACGAATATTTATTGATGGCTAATGTAGATGGTGTAGTAGATTATTATACTCCAGCTTATAAAAGTGGAAATACTATAACTATAAATAATGATACATTAAAACCAGCAAATAAAGAGATAGATAAAACAGCTATAGAAAATTATACTGGTCAAGGTAATGATGGTGTTGTTGTTATAAGTGATAAGTATAAAGATTATTTAGAACATCCATCTGAAACTATGATTGCTAATTATGTAGATGGAGATACAGAAAAGTTAGAGCAAGAATTAAAATCTTACTTTGATGATGCTGGATATACTTATACAATTCTTAGAACTAAATTAGATATGGAAGCATCTAGTATTGGTTTAAAAGCAATATTAACATTTTTAGGATTATATTTAGGAATTGTATTTGCTATAAGTAGTGCGACTGTTTTAGCAATAGGTCAATTATCTGAATCAAGTGATAATAAAGAAAGATTTAGAGTATTAAGGCAATTAGGTACAGATGAGAAAATGATTAAAAAAGCATTATTTACTCAAATTGCTATAGCATTTATTCTACCACTATTTGTTGCAGTAATTCATGCTATATTTGGTTTAAGAGAATTGAATGAATTAGTCCAAATGTTGGCTAATATAGATTTAACAGGTAATATAATATTAACTACTTTATTTATTGTAGTGGTATATGGTGGTTATTTTTTAGCAACATATTTAGTTAGTAAAAATATAATTAATGAAAAATAAGCAGATTTTGCTTATTTTTTTAATATAAATATGTAAAAAAATTACACACACACGTAATTTAATTTAAAAAAGTATTGAATAAATAACCAATATTAGATATACTATAAATAGTAGAAAGTAGGTAGTATATGAGAAATAAGAAAAAAGGATTTACACTAATAGAACTATTAGCAGTAATAGTAATATTAGCGGTAATTGCAATTATTGCTATACCAATAATAACTAATGTAATTGAAAAAGCTAAAATAGGAAGTGCAGAAAATAGTGTATTAGGATATATTGATGCAGCGGAGAAAACAATAATAACGGAAATGACTAAAGGAAATAGTGTAGAAGACACTGAGTATAATACAAGTGAAGAATCTGCATTTTTAAGTAAAATAACATATAAAGGAACAAGAGTAACCGGAACATTCACAGTAACTAAAAAAAGAGTAGTAAGTGGAAGTTTTTGTGTAGATAATAAATCAATAGA
>CAZYWD010000003.1:0-19875 GCA_964651795.1 uncultured Muribaculaceae bacterium | reverse complement strand
ACTCGAAAAAATCAAAAAGTAAATATACTGAAGAATCATTTGTACCTGTAAAAAGCATTACAAATGGTATGATAATATTAGATAATAATGAAAAAGTTTGTGGAGTTAAAATAATGCCAAGAAACATATTTATAGCTGACTTTGAAACTCAAAATGCTATAATAAGTAATTTAAAAAATGTTTATAATATGATAGATTATGAATTTTGGATAATAGCCGCTGATAGACCAGTTGATATAAATGTATTTTTATCACAACTACAACTATTATTTAATTCATCTCAAGATCAAGTAAAAAGGAAATTAATAATGGAAGATATAAATAAAGCAAATATGTTTATGAATAACAATATAGTTGATACAGAATATTTCTTACTATTTAAAGAAAGAAATAATGATGTAATAACAAAAAGAGTTAGAAATTTAATTAATATGTTTGCTAGTGCAGGTTTAAATACACACCAAGTAACTAATAGTGATTTAAGAATTATATTAGATAATTTCTTAAATGGTGGGACAACCACTACGTTTGGGACGGTGATTGGATAATGGATATAAAAGCACAAATAGCTCCTAAGGGACTAGAATTTAAAGCAAGTCATTTTGTAATAAGTGATAAATATGCTTGTATTTTAACTGCTATATCATATCCAAAATATGTACCTGTTGGTTTCTTATCAAATTTAACAAGTATGTCTGGTATTAAAGTTGTAATTAAACATATACCACTTCCTTTTGGTGTAATAACAAAAATGTTAAATAAAGAAATAGCTGATTTAAAACAAAGATATTCTGAAGAACATGATAAAACAATGTTAGAAAGAATTAGACAAGATTATGAATCATTAGAAAGCTTTATTCAACAATTAGCTGCTACTCAAGCAAAAATCTATGATTTTCAAATGCATATAATGATAACTGCAAATACTGAAGAAGAATTAAATACTAAAAAATTCCAAGTAAAAAATTATCTAGAAGCTATGCAAATGAGAGCAGTACCTTTAAGATTTGAACAAGAAAAAGTATTAAAATCAATACTTCCAATATATGAAAAACAAGATATTGAAGATAGAATTGGTACTCCAATTCCAGCTCCAACAATAGCTGCTATGTATCCATTTATCTTTGATAGTATTAAAGATCCTGGTTTATCAACACTATTAGGAGTTGACTTTTCAGGAGGAGTAATCTTATTTAATCAATTCTTATATCAAATAAAGAAAGAGCATAATAGAAATAATGCTAACTTAATTATATTAGGTACATCTGGTAGTGGTAAATCTACTGCTATGAAAATTATGTTAAGAACACATATAAGAAATAACTGTCAATTAGTTATAATCGATCCAGAAGGAGAGTTAGAAGAAATGACTGCTCGTTATGGAGGAGATTTCATTGATTTAGGAAAAGGTGGAGAATACGGAATGGTAAATCCACTTGAAGTAATAATGGATGCAGATGAAGAAGAATTAGAAGGTGGATTAGGTTATACAGTATTAACTAGAACACTTCAAACAATCAAAGCATTTATGAAATACTATGATCCTAAAATAGAAGAAGATGTACTTAATATGTTTAGTGAAGTAATTCAAGAAACATATAGAAGATTTGGAGTAGATTTTGATACAGATTTTACAACATTCACTTCAAAAGATTATCCAACATTTAAAGATGTTTATGCTACTATAAAAGGTAGATTAGCATCTATGACAGAAAAAACACAAGAAAAAGATGTTATGGAAAAACTAGAACTTAAAATAAGACCAATTGTTAAAGAATTAAAATATTACTTTGATGGTCATACTACAATAAGTTCAGATAGTAACTTTATAGTATTTAATATAAAAGAATTAATGAATGCTGATGAAAATATCAGAAATGCCTTATTCTTTAATATATTAAAATATGCTTGGGGTTTAACACTTGATAAATCAGTAAATACAGTACTTACTGTTGATGAAGCACATGTACTTATTTCTGGTAAAAATACATTGGGTGCTGACTTCTTAGCTCAAATTCAAAGACGTGCTCGTAAATATAATACTGGTACAATTATAATAACTCAACAACCAAGTGACTTTAGTGATCAAGCTGTAATTACTCAAGGTAAAGCAATATTTGATAATGCTTCATACTATATAGTTATGGGATTAAAGAAACAAGCTGTTGAAGATTTAGGTAGACTTATTGACTTAAATGATAATGAAAAAGAAAGTATTAAAGGTTATAGTCAAGGTGAAGCATTATTCGTATGTGGTTCTAGAAGAATGCGTATTAATGTTATAGCTACTGAACAAGAATTAGACTCCTTTGGTGGAGGCGGAGGTCTATAATAGATAGGTAGGTGATACTATGAAAGATGAAGAAAACATATTTGAAGATTTAGAAAATGAAGAAATTGAAAATATTTTAGAAGATGAATTAGTATCATCGGATTCTCAAGAAATAGAGGAACAACCAACGATGGATGTTCCTTCTAATTCTAATGGGAGAAATTTTGTTGAGGGTGCTAAAAAGGTTAATGATTATAGAAATAATTTAAAAAACAATAAAGAGCAAGGTAATGTTCAACAAAATAATATCAAAAATAGTCAAGATTTTGCTAAAAATAATAAAGATACAATAAACAAATTAAATGATGTAAAAAGTAAAGGTCAAGGATTAAATAGTGTAGCAGGCAATGCAGGAAAAGAATTAGGAAATAAATTAGCCGGTAAAAGCGAAGAAGAAAAAAGTGGACTAGAAAAAAAGACAGATGATATAGGTGGAAAAGCTGCAGGTGCTGCTATTACTGCTGCTACAGGTGGAGCTGTAAGTGGTCCTTTAGCTGAAGCTGCAGGTAATGTAGCATATCAATTATTGAAAAAAGAAATGGAACGCAGAAAAAAAAAGATAATGATAGGTGTAGCTATTGGTGTTTCAGTGTTTCTCATCTTTTTTGCTATTATTTTCTTTAATGATGATGACCAATCAGATACATCAGTTGTAACAAATAGATATGTGACAGGGCAAATGAGTATGACAGAGTTATTAGAATACTTATCTTATATAAATGTTTGTCCAAATATTACTAGTATTCAAGAAGAAATTGGTGAAACTGATAATATTTTTGAAGCTATAATAAATAATGGAGAAATCATTTGGACTTGTAAAAATGCTGTTACTTATTACATGAGTTTGAAAGATGAATATGATGAAAATAGAGAGAAATGTTATTATAATAGACTTAAAATAAATGGAGAATTATCAAATTTTTGGAAAACTAAAGAAGGTAATGAGGCAATATATGATAATAATCCAAAAGTTAATAGTTATTTTAAAGGGTCTCATTGGACAGATGATGCAGATTGTCAGTTAGAGCTTCCAACTCAATTATTGATGGAAACTATGTCATACGGATTAGATGATCAAGAGTTATTTAATTCACAGTATAAAGATAGATATGTTGATTATCCAACTGATTTAAGACGATTATCTAATGCTTTATCAGAATTTGTTCATGAATATTGTTATCAATGGGAAAATACTATAAATGGTGTAAATGATGGAACAAACTGTGACCCAGCAGATGCTGCAAAAAAAGGTATTACTTGTAAAAAAGCCAAAGTAAGATATGATGGATATTATTTTCAAGTAAGTTTTAATAAATATGTATCATATTTAAAATATGGTGATACTAGTTCTCATCCAAATTATAGTAAAGAACCACTTATTAAGGGAAATCCTAATGATTATTATGCTCATGAATGTGTGGGACCAGAAAATGATGTTTTAGAAAAACATTATGATTATAATCCGGGTCCAAGTGATACTGAACCTGGAGGTACAGACATAGTAAACTGTTCAGGAAAACTAGGAAAGTTATTTAAAAATAAATGTCCAAGTACTGAATTAGAAATGAAACAATATCTTGTTACAATTAGTGTACCTGTAGTTGATGTAAATGGTAATCGTTCTACAAGGCAAATAACAGTTCATAAAGATTTAGCTAATGATTTAATAGATATATTTACACAGATAGCTGACGGAAATTTTCCAATAAAAGATTTAGGATGCTATAATTGGAGAAAAACTGCTTCAGGAGGAATAAGTCATCATAGTTTTGGTGTAGCATGTGATATAAATTCAAATGAAAATTATATGATAAAAAATGGAAAAATTATTGCAGGTTCTTATTGGAAACCAGGAGAAGACCCATACTCTATACCAACTGATGGTGTAGTAGTAAGAGCATTTAAAAGTAAAGGTTGGGTTTGGGGTGGCAATTGGAACAGCTCAAAAGATTATATGCATTTTTCATATACAGGTGGTTAATTAAAAAATTAATAATCTAGGTTTTTTATTAGATTGTGAGGTGTAAAAACATGAAATTTAGTAATATTATTAAAAAAAAATATTTTTTGATTGTTTTTGCATCTTTAATTTTAGTAATTTCATTAAATTTATGCATAAAAATTAAAGGCAAAACAATTGTTTTGCAACAAAATCAGTATATGGTAAAGTATCAATATACTCATTATTATCCAGGTGACCCAACAGGATCAGGAAGTTGTACAGGATCAGGGAAGTGTGTTAAAGATTTTACGACAGATGAACAGGGCTGGTACTATTATAATCATAATGGTCAAAAATATTTAGTAGTAGCTGCTGCAACAACATATTGTCGCGATTCTGCAAATCATTGTGGAGTGAATATCGTTAAACACGGATTAGCTACAACTATAAAATATTATAAATACTATGATACTTTATCTTTACCTATTAATGGTAAAACATATTCAGCAATTGTTTTAGATTCATGTGGTGCTTGTATGTGGAAAAGACAAGATACTAGAGGAACAGAACTTATAGATATTTTTGTAAAAAATCCAAGTGCTACAGATGTAATTGAAGATGAAACAGAAAAACAATATTCAACTTCATATGGTGGAGAATTAAAAGAAGGATGGATATACAATAGATTAAAAGATACAGAAGAATGGAAACAATTTGACATTGAAATAGTAGAATCTGATATAGATGATACAATAGATGAAATATTTAGAAGAGCAAAATTAAGTTATGAAGCTTTTATCGAAAATGGTGATGGAGATTCAGGCTTGGAGGGTGAAATAATAATAGGTAGAACAGTCGGTGGACCATTACCAGATTATGTTAAAAATGCTTTAAATACCCCTCTTAGTGGTCAAACATGTAATCAATCAGGATGTTTTGGATATTATGGAGCTTCAAATTGTAGTGCTCATACTGGTGTCGACTTAACAAGTTCAGCTGGTGCAACAATATATAGTGCTGGTGATGGAGTAGTTGCTGCTGTTAATAGAAATAGTAAACAATGTCAGCCTAATTTTACATCTACAGGTGCAGTTTGTCCACCTGGTTGTACAGGTAATATAGTAACAATTAAGCATACAATTGATGGAGAGACATGGACAACAAAATATGTTCATATGTTATCTATTAATTCAGAAATAACAGTAGGCACAAATGTAACAAAGGGTCAAGCAATTGGTATTATTGGAACCTCTGGATGTTCTACAGGTGTCCATCTTCATTTTGAAATTATTGGACCAAATAATTCATTATATAATCCAGAAGATTTAATAAATGGATCTTGTAATTTAAGATCAGATTGTGCGCAAGCTAGACAAGCATGTAAGGGGTAGATGAAATGAGAAAAAAAATATTAATATTGTTTGTTTTATTACTTCTTACAGGTTGCACAGTTAACTATAGTTATAATTTTGATGATAATACAGAGGTAATAGAATTATTGAATAACAATGACACATATGGTACTAATTTAGAAAGAAGTTTACAGGATATAATTGATATAAATAGGGATGAAACAAGCTTTACAGGATATTATCAATTTGATAAAATAATTGGAGATATAAATTCAGGAATTTCGTTAGATTACTCATATCCAAATGTGTCTGAATATCAAGAATATTCCCAATTTTTAAGATGCTATAACAATCCACAAATAGAAGTAACTGAAAAAATAATAAATGTTAATATTACTTCAAGAATAGATTGTAGCGAAAATTTTGATAGTGCTAGTATTACATTGAGTGCTATAGGCAGTTTAGTTGAAACAAATGCTGATAAAATAGATAAAAACAATTATACTTGGAATATTAAAGATAAAAGTGATAAAGATATAATATTAGTTGTTGATAGAACTAAAGAAAAATCTGATAATTTTAAATTAACAGATTTAATAATAATATTTGGATCTATATTTGCAATCTTAATAATTGCTGTTATAATATTAGTAAGAAAGAAAAATGACAATAATAAAATTTAGGAGGAAAAATCATGAAATTAAAATTTAAAGCAGAACCTAAGGATGTCTTAATATTTGTACTATTCGCAATCGCACTATTTTATATAGTAGCAGTAGCAGTACTAAATGTTATTTCATTTGTAAGTGATTCATCCTTTCATGGTTTAAATCCATTACCAGTATTTTCAAAAGAATACTTCGCGCCTACAATGGTATTTTATATAGCTGCTTTAATAGCTGTATTTACTAGTGTGTCTGGTTATTTCTTTGAAAGAGAAAAAGGTATAGGACTAGATATGGGTCCTAAAAAAGAAAAAGGTTATTCAAGATGGGCTACTGATAAAGAAATGAAAAAGAACTTAGATAAAGTAGATCCATTAGCAGTCGAATCAGATGTAGCAGGTATTCCATTAATGAATAATGGTAAAGAAATCTGGGTTGATTCAGGAGAATGGCATAACTTAATAATAGGATCAACTGCTTCAGGAAAAACAGAATGTATAGTTCAACCTATGGTAAAAACTCTAGCTAAAGCTGGAGAATCAATGATAATAACAGACCCTAAGGGTGAAATATATGAAAGAAATGTTGAGGAGTTAAAAGAAAAAGGATATAATATAATATTATTAAATTTCCGTAATCCTCAAAATGGTAATTGTTGGAATCCAATAACCCTACCTTATAGTTTATATAAAGAAGGTAATATTGATAAAGCAACAGAATTATTAGATGACTTAGCTAAAAACATACTTTATGATGAAACAAGTAAAGGACAAGATCCATTCTGGGAAAATACATCTGCTGACTACTTTGTAGGACTTTGTTTAGCACTTTTTGAAGACGCTAAAGAAGAAGAAATAAACTTAAATACAATAAACTTAATGACAACTGTTGGTGAAGAAAAAGTAGGAGCAAATACTTATATGAAAGAATATTTCAGTGATAAGGATCAAGCTTCACCTGCTTACATAAATGTAGCTAGTACATTAATGGCTCCAACTGATACTAAAGGTAGTATATTATCAGTATTTAAACAAAAAATAAAATTATTTTCATCAAAAGAAAACTTATCAGAAATGTTATCACATAGTGATTTTGATATGAAAGATATTGGTAGAAAGAAAACTGCCGTATTCATAATAATACATGATGAAAAGAAAACTTACCATCCACTTGCTACAATATTTGTTAAGCAATGTTATGAAACATTAATTGATGTAGCATATCAAAATGGTGGTAAATTACCATTTAAAACTAATTTTATGCTAGATGAGTTTGCTAACATGCCACCTTTAAAGGATGCTGATGCAATGGTTACAGCTGCTCGTTCAAGATTAATTAGATTTACCTTTATTATCCAAAACTTTGCCCAATTAACAGAAGTATATGGTAAAGAAAAAGGAGATACGATCAAAGGTAACTGTGGTAACTGGATTTATTTAATTAGTACTGAATTAGCAGCACTAGAAGAAATAAGTAAAATGTGTGGTGAAGTAAAATCTAAAAAAGATGATAAAACTTCTTCTACACCTTTAGTTACAATAAGTGATTTACAAAGACTTCCAAAAAATACAATGATTATTTTAAGACAAAGAGAAATGCCATTTAAGACAAAAATGACTCCTGCTTGGGAAATGGATAAAAATAATTTGTGGGGTAAAAATTATCCTAAATCAACTTATCCAGAAAGAGATAAACAAAAAGTTCCAACATTTGATATAAAATCTTTTGTCAATGAAAAAAGAGAAAAGAAAATAAATGAAATGTTAGGTGGAGATACACAAAAAACAAATATGATGCCTCCAATATTTCCAAATATGGGAATGATGGGAAAATCAAATAGTGATAGTAATGGTGGATTAAATGTCGATGATATAGTTAAAAGAATAGATGCTAAAATAGCAGAATTAGAGGAAGAAGAAAGAAAAGAAAAAGAAGCTTTAGAAAAAGCAGAAAAGAAACCAAAAATTGAATTAACAGAAGAAAAACAAGAAGATAAAAAATTTGATATCAATGAAGTAACTGATGACCAATTCTTTGATGATTTCTTTAGTGATGAAGAAGAGTAAATTCTTCTTTTTTTGTCGGAAATTGTCGTACGAAATAAATTGATATTTAAGTTATTATATATTAAGATAGTTAACTAGGTGGTGAACTATGAATAATTTAGTATTGAAAGAAAATAATATTGAAAATATGATATATGAAATAAGAGGTAAACAAGTAATTTTTGATAGAGATTTAGCTATACTTTATAATACAGAAACTAGATATATAAATCAAAGTGTTAAAAGGAATAGTGAAAGATTTCCTAGTGAATTTTGTTTTCAATTAAATGAAGAAGAATTTGAATATTGGAAATCACAAAATGTGATGTCCAATTCTGATAAGATGGGATTGAGAAGAAAACCATACGCATTTACAGAACAAGGTGTAGCAATGCTATCAGCTTTATTAAAAAGTGATATTGCTATTCAAACTAGTATCAAAATAATGGATGCATTTGTATTAATGAAAAAATATGTTTCAAATGACTTAATAGAACAAAAATATGTAAATAATTTAGTTATAAAACATGATAATGAAATAAAGATATTACAAAATTCCTTTAATAAAATAGAACATAAAGAACCAATAAATGAAATATATTTTGAAGGACAAATATATGATGCTTATTCTAAAATAATAGATATAATGAATAAATCAAAAGAAGAATTAATTATAATAGATAATTATGCTGATAAAAATGTTTTAGATATGATAAGTAAAATAAAAGTTAAAGTTATATTAATAACAAGAAAAAACAATTTATTAAAACAAATAGATATAGATAAATATAATAAACAATATAATAATCTAAAAATAACTTATGATAATACTTTTCATGATAGATATATAATAATAGATAAAAAGATAATATATCATTGTGGTTCATTATTAAATCATATTGGTACTAAAACATTTTCAATAAATATATTAGAAGATTTATTTGTAAAACAATCATTATTAGATAAAATTAATAGACAATCTAAATAATTCTTTAATAAAATGTTACATATAATATATTGGGTGGTAAGATGATATCTAATATTAGTATAGAAGAATTATTAAAGATTAATAATCCAAATATAATAGATATTAGAAGTATGCAAAGTTTTAATAATAACCATATAACTGGAGCTATAAATATACCATATGAAAAATTATTAGTGAATCCATGCAAATATCTTGAAAAGACAAGAAAATACTATTTATATTGTCAAAAAGGTATAACAAGTATAAAAATTTGTAATATTTTATATAGACAAGGATATAGTGTAATAAATATAAATGGTGGTTATGAAGAATGGATTATGAAAAAGGATTAAATATTAGTTTAATCTTTTTATTTGACAATAATTTTCCTTTCAAAATTGTTATTTATGTATTATAATATAAATAGGTGAAAATATGGAAGCAATATTAAATGACATAATAAATAATATCCAAACATTTGTAGAAACAAGCAATATCTTTTTAAGTATATTCATGGGTTTCTTCATAATTATATTAGAATCAATTATTCCAGTTTTGCCACTATCAGTATTTATAGCTATCAATGTTGTAGCTTTTGGACCACTCCCTGCATTTATGATATCATGGATTGGTACAACAATAGGATGTACTTTAAGCTTTTTCTTTTTTAGAAAAGTTAGAGATAAAGCTTATAATAGATTGTATAAACATACTAATTTAATTAACTTTATTAATAAAATAGATACAATGAAATTTTCAAGCTTAGTTATTTTACTTGCTATGCCATTCACACCAGCTTTTTCTATTAATATAGCAGCTGGATTATCAGAAATGAAATATAAAAAATATTTATTGGCTTTATTATCTTCTAAGATATTCGCTATATACTTTTGGACCTTTATAGCAACTACATTTTTAGAAAGCATAACAGACATAACAGTAATAATTAAGATAGCTTTACTTATTATAGCGGCTTATATAATATCAAAAATAATTAATAAAAAATTTGACTTGTAGGAGGATATATGGAATATATAATAATTAGTTTATTAGTAGTAATATTTGTATTAGTTTTATTAAATTTACTTAAAAATAATAGTCAAAATGAATCTAATATAACAGAAAGATTAGGTAAATTAGAAACAAATATGATAAGAGAATTTGGTGATTTTAAATCTTCATTAACAAAAGAAATGAATGATGATTTTAATTCATTAAATGAAAAAATTGAAAATAAGTTGAGATTAATTAATGATCAAGTAAATGAAAGATTAGATCACAACTTTGAAAAAACAAATAAAACATTTACATCAGTTCTAGAAAGATTATCAAAAATAGATGAAGCCCAAAAGAAAATAGACACATTATCTAATGATATAGTATCACTTCAAAGTGTTTTAACTGATAAGAAATCAAGAGGAATATTTGGCGAGGTAAACTTAAAAAATATATTAACTAATGTATTTGGTGAAAACAATACCAAAATTTATAAACTACAACATACTTTAGAAAATGGAACTATAGTAGATTGTGCCTTATTTGCACCAGAACCACTAGGTTTAATTGGGATAGATTCTAAATTTCCGTTAGAACATTACCAAATAATGGTTGATAAGAACAATAATAATACTGAAAGAGAAAAAGCAGAAAAATTATTTAGAGTTGATATGAAAAAACATATAGATGCAATTCACGATAAATATATTATTCCAGGTATAACATCTGATCAAGCAATTCTATTTTTACCAGCAGAAGCAATATTTGCTGAAATAAATGCATATCACAATGATATCGTTGAATATGCTTATAAAAAAAGAGTATGGATATCAAGTCCTACAACTTTAATGAGTACTTTAACTACTATTCAAGTAGTAATGATGAATATTGAAAGAGATAAATATACTAAAGTAATTCATAAAGAATTAAACTTACTAGAAGAAGACTTTAAAAGATACAAAGATAGATGGGATAAATTATCAAGAAGTATTGAAACGGTTGGTAAAGATGTAAAAGACATACATACAACTACTGAAAAAATAACGAAGAGATTTAATTCAATAAATCATGTAGAAATGGAAGAGTTAGAATATGGAGAAGATGAAAAAATATCCGAAGATATTTAATTTAATATTAGTAATAGTTAGTGTAGTATATAGTATAGATTCAATCAAAAATGGACAACTTTATGAATCATTAATAAAGTTATCACTGATACCAGTTTTATATGTCCCATATATATTAAGGTTATTTAAAGTAAGAATAAGTGATTCTAGTATTTTGATTTATAGCATATTTATATTTTTTGGACATTTTTTAGGATCTATAGTAGGTTTATATGGAAAAATATATTGCTATGATACAATTATTCATACATTATTTGGATTTCTATTTTCATTTTTTGCATTAGAATTTATTATAAAACAAAAAATATTTAATAACAAAAAAGTAATAATTAATGGTATAATAATATTAAGTATAGTAGCTCTATTATCTGGTTTATGGGAAACATTTGAGTTTACTTGTGATGATATATTCAATAAAGATGCTCAAAGAGTACTAACTACTGGTGTTAATGACACTATGAAAGACATTATAGTAGCATACTTAGGATCATTATTATTTATTACAATATATGCTTATGAATATATGAACAATAAAAAATTAATTATTAAAAGTTTTATAGACAGTATATAGGAGGATTTTATGAATAAAGAAGCATTTGAAGCATATTTAAAATTAGAAAATATTGCTGAATTAATGACAAATATTAATTATAGGTATAAAGAACAAGAAACAATTGAAAAATACCAAGATGAATTAGTTATAAAAATGAGAGAGTTTAAAGAAATTTTAAGAGTACAAAAAAATAATTTAGATGCTTTAAGAGAAAGAAAACAAGTTATTTATATGCAAATAACAAATATTGATTCATTAAGTGATAAAACTTCTACATTAATTCAAAAGAGAAATTTATTATATGATGAATATAAGAAATATACTAGAGATTTATATGATAATACACAAAGTTATAATAAATTAGCTGAATCTTTCAATAAAATGAATTCTGAATTAAAACAAACAAAATTAGACCTAGTTCCTAAAAAAGAAGAATTAAACGAAAGAGTTGAATTAGGTAGATATATATATGATTATTGTTCTAAAGAAACAAAATTTAATAATATATATGAGACAATGAAAAAGATGGATGAAAATGGTATTTTCTTTAAGAAAAAACAAAATAATGTTGTCAAAAAAGAAAACAATAATGAAAAAACGAATATAATAAAAGAAAAAAAACTTAATTCTTTTTATAATTCTTTTGGTGTAGAGGGTAATGATCTTATTTTAAATAAAGAACAAAAATCTGAAATACACACAAGGTCTAAATAAATCACTTTTAGTGATTTTTTTTAATTCTACTTTTAGTCGGTTGAATAATATTTATAATATAGTATAATTTAATTAAAGATAGGAGTGTATTTATGAACTATGAAAAAATAGGAGAGTTTATTGCTAAAAAAAGAAAAGAAAAAAACTTAACTCAAAAAGATTTAGCGCTTTTAATTGGTGTTACTGATAAAGCAGTATCTAAATGGGAAAGAGGATTAGGTTGTCCAGATGTTTCAATATTAGAGGTATTATCTAAAGAATTAGATGTATCAATATTAGAAATATTAAAGGGAAGAATAATTGAAAATGAAGTTATCCAAGTAACAGAATTAAATGACTATGTACTAGATACAGTAAAATATACAAATAATTCTACTAAAGATAAAATAAAAAACTTAATTTCAAATATTATTACAATAATAATAATAGGTATTTGTAGTTTCTTACTTATAATGAATATTAACCATATGATTTATTTATATAAAGATATTCCAAATACATTAACTGATGAAAATTTAGAAGAAATGAATAATAATATTGAATTAATTAATAATAACATCAACATTATTAAAAGTAATCAAGGAATATACAATGACGAAGATTATAAAAATATATTAAATAATATAAATAGTATGTATGATAATCTAACTAAAATGAAAATATTAAATTATAATAAGAATACAAAAATTTCAAGAAACGATTATTTTTTACTTGATGTTTCTAGTGAACCACTTAATATAATTAATACATATAAAACATTAACTAAATATAATCAAAGTATTAATGATTATTTAGAACTATATATGAGTTCATATGTATCAAGGGTATTCTCAAATACTGATTCATTAGATGCAACATATAAATATAGATTAGTAGATCATGAATATGAATTATATTCAGTAGATTTAAATATGATGTATAAAATTAATTATACTTTATATATAGAAAGAGAAATATTATATTTAACAAATAATATTATAGAAGTTGGTGATATTAATGAATAAAATACTTACAATAACAAAAAATATACTATTAATTTTAAATATATTACTTCTAATTCTATTTTGTAATAAAATCTATTTTGAAGGATTTAGTATGTTTCTTTATACTTGTATATTAGTTTTTACTACATTTATTTCAATAAAAGATTTGATTCAAAAAAACAATATAAATGATAAGTACAATTTACTATTTATTGTAGTTGAATTATTTCAAATATTAATATTTATAAGAGCATTATATGATCCAGCTTTTATTTATAATTCAAGTAAACACATGGAAATAATTAAAAACTTTAATGAATATTTAGATAATTATAAAATGATAAATTTCTGGTATTTAAGTCAAAATTTAATATATTTTATGGTAATGTTATCATTATTGTTTATATATAGAGAAATAAATATTAAAACAAGAAAACCATCTAAATATAGTTTGATAAGTGTAGTATGTATGTTTATTAGTATTGCAACAATAATACCGACATTAGAATGCTTAAATAATCAAATTGATAAAATACCATATCTATTATTTAATATAATTTTATTAGGTGTAGAGATATTTGAACTTATTAGAAATAATCATAAAAAAAGAGAATGGATTCTTTATGTAGCCTTCTTATTTAACTTATTTGCATTTATATCAATATTTGTTTAAAAATATTAGTCTAGTTATAGACTTTTATTTTTTTTTGTAATATAATAGAAAACAAATTTGGGAGGTGACACCTTTGAAAATGAATTTACCTGTAATCGTATTAAAAGGGATAATTTTGCTTCCAAATAACGATATTAGAATAGATTTTGATAGTAGTACTATAATAGATGAATCAGAAATGTTCCATGACAAAAAAATAATGATAGTTTCAACAACAGATAAGTTAGAAGAAACAATAACGGATTTACCAAAATATGGTGTCATAGCCAAAATATCACATAAATTAGAACTTCCAAATAATAAGACAAGAGTAATATTAAGTGGTATAAAAAGAGCCAAAATTGATAAATATTTAAATATCAATAATTCAGATGAAACTATAGAATCAATTATAATAAATGATGATTCAATAAATATTGATTTAAAAGAAGAAAAAATGCTTATAACTAAATTATTAAAAGAGTTAGATAAATACATTAAATCTATACCTTATGTATCTAATGATGTTTTAGGAATGGTAAAAAAATTAGATAAATTAGATAAAATTACAGATGTAATAACTCCTTTCCTTAAAATAGATACCGAAAGAACAAATCAGTATTTAAAAGAATTTAATCCTCGTAAAAGATTAATAATGATTCTAGAAGATATGCATAAAGAAGAAGAAACATTTGAGATAGAAAAAGATATAGATTATAAAGTACAAAAAAAACTAGATGAATCACAAAGAGAATTCATATTAAGAGAAAAAATAAATGTAATTAAAGAAGAACTAAAAGAAACATCTATAAAAGAAAATGATATTATTGAATTAAAAGAAAAATTAAATAATTTAGATGCTTCAAAAAAAATAAAAACAAGAATAGAATTAGAAATTAGAAGATATGAAACATTACCTTCTACTTCACCTGAAGTAAGTGTTACTAGAAACTATTTAGATTGGTTATTAGAACTACCTTGGAATAAACATACAATTGATAATGATGATTTAATAGATGTAAGAACAAAATTAGATGAATCACATAATGGATTAGACAATGTAAAGACCAGAATAATAGAATATTTAGCGGTTAAACAATTAACCAATACATTAAGATCCCCTATAATATGTTTAGTTGGTCCACCTGGTGTTGGTAAAACTACATTAGCTGTATCAATAGCGGATGCTATGCATAGAAAATTTGTTAAAATATCAGTAGGTGGAATAAGTGATGAATCAGAACTTATCGGACATAGAAAAACCTATATAGGATCTAATCCTGGTAGAATAATAACCTCAATTAAAAAAGCACAAAGTTCAAATCCAGTATTTTTAATAGATGAAATAGATAAAATGTTAAAAAACTTCAAAGGAGATCCTGCTAGTGTATTATTAAATATATTGGATCCAGAACAAAATAAATATTTTAGTGACAACTATATAGAAGAAGAATATGATTTATCAAAAGTAATGTTTATAACAACTGCTAACTATATAGAAGAAATACCTGAAGCTTTAAAAGATAGATTAGAAATAATTGAATTATCAGGTTATACAGAATATGAAAAATTAGATATAGCAAGAAAATATTTACTACCTAAAATATGCAAAGAACATGGTATTAATGTTAGTGGAGTAAATATAAAAGATGAAATAATCTTAAAAGTAATAAGAAATTATACTAAAGAAGCAGGAGTTAGAGAACTAGATAGATTAATATCTAAAATCATTAGAAAAATAGTTACCTCTTTAGCAACCAAAAAAATATCTATTAATAAATTCTATGTAGATAATGAAAAATTAATAGAATATTTAGGTAAAGAAAAATATTCAAGCAACAAAAAAAACAAAAAATCATTAGTAGGAGTAGTTAATGGATTAGCTTATACTCCATTTGGTGGTGATGTACTTCCAATAGAAGTAAACTACTTTAAAGGTAAGGGCGAATTAATTTTAACAGGGTCGCTTGGTAGTGTAATTAAAGAAAGTGCCTTAGTAGCAGTTAATTATATTAAATCAAACTATAAATTATTTAATATAGAATATGATTTATTAATAAATAATGATATTCATATTCATATTCCAGATGGTGCTGTTAATAAAGATGGTCCAAGTGCAGGAATTGCTTTAACTACTGCTTTAATTAGCTTATTTACTAATACAAAAATAGATAATAATATAGCTATGACAGGTGAAATAACACTAAGAGGTAATGTTTTACCAATAGGTGGCTTGAAAGAAAAAAGTATTGGGGCATATAGAAATGGTATTAAAAAAATAATTATACCTAAAGATAATCAAAAAGATTTAGATGAAATACCAGATGAAATAAAAGATAATATAGAATATATTTTAGTTGATAATTATACTCAAATATATAAAATAATAAAGGAGAATAAATGAAAACAATTGATTTGATAAATTATACGGGTGTTAAATACCACTATATAAGCAACTATTTACTATTTTCAAACGATATATTACAATCATTAGAAGAAGTAAAACCAGAAGTAAATGATATTTTATTTCTTGATGTTTTAAATGCCTTAAGGTTAAATTTATTTTCTAAGGGTTATTATCCAGATAAAGTATTTAGAAATTTTGGAATCTTACTGGATAGTTTAGACAATTATTATGAAGATGAAAAATTAATTGAGGAAATAAAACATATTAAATATGATTATAGAAAAATGGAAAAGAAAAGTGGATATCAAGTCTATGCTGCAGAATTTGAAAATAAAATAAATACAATAAATGATTATAAGAATTATGATTGTCTTATATGGAATACAAAACAAATGGAGGATTTATTTGAGTTTGATTGTGGTGCTATTTTAAGTTTTCAAGTAAGATCAGATGTTTATTTAGAACAATTTTTTCCAAATTATATATGTAATCAAAACTATATATATTTTATTCAAAAATTATTAATGCAATATCCAGTACTATTTTTAAATCCACTTATTAAACAAAAAGTTACCGATATACTAGAATATAATAAAAATATAATAGATGAAATGAGTATAAGTGAATTAATAGAGGAATTTATTACTAAAAACTTTAATTCAGATATTGAATGTATTAAATCTGATTATCCAAAATATTTTATTAAATTTGTTGATTTTATTGAGTTATCAAATAAATTATTAGTTAGAATTAATAATTTAAATAAAAATAATTATGATGAAAATTTTAGTGCTAAAGAATTTATAGATGTTTATTATCGTACATTTATTGAAAAACAATTTATAGAAAAAGATGAAATAAAAGAAAATCCTATTTTATTAGGACAATTATATTCTTATATTGAAAATATATTAGTAAAATTCAATGATAGTAAAATTAATAAACAAATAATAGATATGATGGCAACTTGTAGAGCTAAACTACCAAAAAAAGATATAAAAAATTACAATGAACATTTATTAGTCGCAAATTCTACTAATATTAATGGAATGGGTTTTATTAGCCATATTTTAATTACAAAACTTAATTTTTTAGAAAGATTAAGAGTTTCACATGATGTAAATAAATATGAATGTTATGATGAATTGAATGATATATTAGATACTTTAATACTAGATCATAATGTTGTTAAATCATTTATATGTGACGATTTAGAATTTGAGACATTATATTTAGAAAAATTTATTCATTCAGATGATTTTGTTTTAACAATAAAAAAATTATTAGATATTTATCCTAATCTTTTTACAGAATATACAATTCATCAAAGGACTATGTTAGTATTTAATGAAATAATTAATAAATATAAACAAAAGGAATTAAATAGTAGAGAACTTTATAAAAAAAATATTAAAACAATGAAAAAAGTAGAGAAAATATATTATGGAAAGTAATATTTTTTCTTTTTTTTTATATAATTCATTGAGGAGTGATTAAATGAAAAAAATAGTACCTTTTAAAAAAGATATAATATTCAATACTGATATATCAGAAATAGTATCTATATCATTAGAACATACCCTACAAAGTGATAATAATTTAGTAACAGGTAATTTTGTTGTAAGTGGAGATTATAGAATATCAGAAACAAGTGTTAATACGGAAGATTTTTCTTATGATTTACCATTTTCTATAAATGTAGATGATAAATATATATTAGATAATGCAATAATTGATATAGATGATTTTTATTATGAAATAACTAATAATAATGTTTTAAATGTTAATATAGATGTATTAATTGATAGATTAGAAGAAAAAGAATTAGAAAGACCAGTTATAGAAGAAAGAATAGAACAAGTTGAAGAAGTAATTGAAGAACCAAGATGTATTGAAGAAGAAACTAACATATTTGATAATATAGATAGTACAGACACATATAAAAGTTATACAGTTTATATTGTAAGAGAAGGGGATACCATCGAATCAATAATGACAAAATATAGTATAGAAAAAGAATTAATCATAGAATATAATGATATATCAGAACTTAGTATTGGAGATAAAATTATAATACCTTGTTAGAAATAAATGAAGTATTAAAAAAAAATAATTTAAGAACTAATAGTTATAGAAAATTAGGTAGAGCTATATTAGTTAATACTAATGAAGGTAAAAAAGTAATTAAAGAAAAAGGACAAAATGATATATATAGATATTTGCAATCTAGAAATTTTAATTATTATCCTAACATTATTGAAACTGATCAATATGAAATAATAGAATATATTGATGATAAAATAGAAATGCCTGATGAACAAAAAATGTTAGATATGATTAGATTGATAGCTTTATTACATAATAAAACAACTTATTATAAGGAAGTATCAGAAGATGAATATAAAAAGATATATGAAGATATAACTAACAATATTGAATATTTATATAGTTATTATACTGATTTAATAACTGTTATTGAAACTAGGGTATATATGAGTCCTAGTGAGTATTTATTAGCGCGTGGTATATCTAAAATATTTAATAGCCTAAATTTCTCTAAATATGAAATAGATGAATGGTATAAATTAGTAAAAGAAAAAAGAAAACAACGATATGTTGTTCTCCATAATAATTTAGAACTAGATCATTTCATTAAGAGTAATGATTCATATTTAATTAGTTGGGAAAAATCTAAAATAGATATTCCTATATTTGATATATATAAGTTATATAAAAAACATGCATTGGATTTTGATTTTAGTTCGTTAATTAGATCATATGAACAAGATTATCCATTATTAGATGAGGAAAGGGAATTGTTATTTATACTTATTTCATTACCAGATAAAATAGAGTTTAATACTAGTGAGTATGAAATGTGTAAGAAAATTAGTAAATTATTAGATTATTTATATAAAACAGATGATTTAATATCACCATATTACTCTGAAAACACAGAATAATACAAATAAAATAAGTAGAATCAATATAAATACATTAAATCTAGTCACTATAAAGAAAGTAATAACTAATTGCCAAAATAATATAAAAGAGAAAATTAATAGAAATATAAACCATTTACCTCTACCACACCACCAATTGTAATTCATATAATCACCTATTATATAATATTTATAATA
>CAZYWD010000002.1:7931-20571 GCA_964651795.1 uncultured Muribaculaceae bacterium | reverse complement strand
AGACAATCAAAAGGATTACCAATAGTTAATTTATTACCTTTAGAAAAAGATGAAAATGTTAGAGTAATGCTTAAAATAGTTCCATCAGAAGTTGATGAAAAACATAATCTTGTATTTTGTACACAAAATGGTTTAATCAAGAAAACCAACATAAGTGAGTTCGAAAATATAAGAACAAATGGTAAAATAGCAATCACACTTCGTGAAAATGATGAGCTTATTTCAGTTAAGAAAACTGATGGTACTAAAGAGATAATGATAGGATCATCTAATGGTCGTATGATAAGATTTGAAGAATCAGAAATAAGAACTATGGGTAGAAACGCAGCAGGTGTTAAAGGTATTGATGTCGGTACTGGAATCTGTGTAGGTTGTGAAGTAGCTGATAAAAACCAACAAGTATTAGTTGTAACTGAAAAAGGATATGGTAAACGTACTGGTGTTGAAGAATACCGTCAAACACATAGAGGTTCAAAAGGTGTTAAAGCATTAAATGTAACTGAAAAAAATGGTAATATAGTTTCATTTAAAATAATTAATGGTGATGAAGATTTAATGATTATAACAAATAGTGGAATAATTATTAGATTACCTATTGAACAAATATCTACAACAGGTAGAGTTGCTCAAGGTGTTAGACTTATTAATTTAAAAGATGAACAAATGGTTAGTACAGTTGCTTTAATTAAAAAAGATGAAGAATCAGAAGAAACTGAAACTCCTGAAGTAAATAGTGAACCTATTGAAACAAATAATGTAGAAGAACAACAAAATTAATGTTGTTCTTTTTATGTTTCACGTGAAACATATAGATAAAAATAATAATAATGTTCCACGTGAAACATATAAAAATTTATTAACTATAAAAATCAATTAATAAAAAAATAAATGTTCCACGTGAAACATTTAAATAAAAGTTGATAAAAAAAATAAAATAGTATATATTATTAAAGACACAACATTTATATTCGAATCAGGTCAGAGTAGGAATACAGCAGCCTTAAGGATCTCTAAATGTGTGTGTCTTTTTAGTTGGTGATAAAATGAATGAAATATATATGTTAGAAGCTTTAAATCAAGCAAAAAAAGCCTATTCAAAAGGTGATGTACCAGTAGGTGCTGTTATAGTTAAAGATAATAAAATAATAGCAACCTCATATAATAAAAAAGAAAAAAATAAGAATGCTATTAAACATGCAGAAATAGATGTAATAAATAAAGCATGTAAAAAACTTCATACGTGGCATTTAGAAGATTGTATTTTATATACAACATTAGAACCATGTTTAATGTGTTCTGGAGCAATCATCCAATCTAGAATAAATAAAATATATTATGCGACGGATAATCCAAATTTTGGTGAAATAGAATTAATAAAAAAATACAATAAAAAAATAATAATAGAAAAAGGATTACTTCAAAAAGAATCAAATAATCTTTTAAAAAAATTCTTCAAAGAAAAAAGAAAATAGAAACAATATTTTCTTTTCTTATGGTATAATATTTAATATCGAGGTGATAAGATGTATCAAACATTATATAGAAAATATCGACCTTCTAATTTTGAAGAAGTAGTTGGTCAAAAAGTAATAGTTCAAACATTAAAAAATGCTATTACAAATAATACATTATCACATGCTTATCTATTTACGGGACCAAGAGGAACAGGTAAAACAAGTATCGCTAAAATATTAGCTCGTACTATTAATTGTACTGATTTAGTAAATAACTTACCTTGCAATAAATGTGTTAATTGTACACAAAATAATAATAACCCTTTAGATATAATAGAAATAGATGCTGCATCAAATAACGGTGTAGATGAAATAAGAGAATTAAAAAGCAAAGTAAATTTAGTTCCATCACTTGGAAAATACAAAATCTATATAATTGATGAGGTACATATGTTATCTACAGGTGCTTTTAATGCACTACTTAAAACATTAGAAGAACCACCACATCATGCAATATTTGTTTTAGCAACTACAGATCCACATAAAGTACCAGCAACTATCTTATCAAGATGTCAAAGATTTGATTTTAAAAAACTTAATATTGAAGAAATAACTTCTAGAATGAAATATATAGTTAAAGAAGAAAAAATTAATATAACAGATGAAGCTTTAAATGAAATATCATTACTAGCAGATGGTGGAATGAGAGATGCATTAAGCTTATTAGATCAGGTAATAGCTTATTCAGAAGATAATATAACATTAGAAGATATCCATGAAATAAATGGTACTATAACTAGTCAAGAACAACTAGAATTAATAAAAGATATATATAATAACAATATTGAAGAAATATTTAAAAAAATAGATAAATATAATTTAAATGGTAAAGACTTTATAAAATTAACAGAAGAATTAATACTATTTTTAAGAAATATAGTTGTTAAATTAAATGCCCCAAATTATTATGAACAAAATAAAAAAATAGAATTAAATGATCCATTTATAAATAATTTAAATAATACTAAAATATTAAAATATATTAGTGAATTTAATAATAGTATAAATGAAATGAAAAATTCAAATAATCCTAGAATCATATTTGAATTAATAATAATTAAATTATTAGATAATAAAGAAGAATCAAAAAATAAAATAACTCCAAAATCTAATAATCTTAAAGAAATAAGGATAAATAATACTTTGTGTAATTTTAACAAAAAACAATTATTAGACTTTATAGAAAGAAAAGATGAAATAAATAAATATATTAATCATACAAAATATAGTGAATATATAGAAGATATATTAAATGGTAAAATAAAAGCTATAGGTAACGATTATATAATAATAGTTTTAGATGATGATGAAAAAACAGAAAAATTCAATCAAGAAATAAAATATATTGATGAACTATTTACTAAAACATATGAAAAACCATATAAAATAATATTTGTTACAAATAATGAATGGGAACAAATAAAACAAGAATTTAACAGTAAGAAAAAAGAATATAAATATATTAATGAATAGAAAGAAGGAATAAATATGAATATTCAAGCAATGATGAAACAAGCTCAAAAAATGCAAAAAGATATGATGAACGCTAAAGAAGAAATAGATGCAAAAACATTTGTAGGAACAAGTTCATTTGTAACTGTAAATGTAAAAGGAACTAAAGAAATAGAAAGTATAAAAATAGATTCTGAAACATTAGATAAAGATGAAATAGAAATGTTAGAAGACATGATAGTAGTTGCTACAAATAATGCTATGAAAGAAATAGACAAAGAAACAGAATCAAAAATGGGTAAATACACACAAGGAATGCCAGGTTTATTTTAATGAAATATCCACAAACATTAAATGATTTAATAGAATGTTATAAAAAATTACCAGGAATAGGTGAAAAAACAGCTGAAAGAATGGCTTTATCAACATTAGATATAGATGATGAAATAATAGAATTATTTTCAACATCTCTAAAAAATCTTAAAACAAATATTACAAGATGTAAAAAATGTAATAATCTAGCTGAAGGTGATTACTGTGAAGTATGTAAGATGCCTAATAGAGATGAATTAACTATATGTGTAGTAGAAGAACCAAGAAATGTAGCAATATTTGAAAAAATAGGATCATATAAAGGAATATATCATGTATTAGATGGTTTAATATCTCCAATCGATGGAATAGAACCAAGTGATATAAATATAAATGGTCTAATTGATAGAATAGAAAAAGAAAATATAAAAGAAGTAATAATTGCTGTTAAACCAAGTATAGAAGGTGAAACTACATCCTTATATATTTCTAAAATATTAGAAAGTTTACCAGTAAAAGTTTCAAGAATCGCACATGGTATTCCAATTGGTGTAGATATGGAATACATCGATGCCTTAACTTTAGAATTAGCTTTAGAAGATAGAACAGATATATCATAAATAAAAAAAACACTCATAATATTTATTGGGTGAAATGAAATGATTAAAAAAATATTTAAAGTAGTAAAAAGAATAGTATTTAGTGCATTACTTTTGTATGGTTATAATGTTATAGCAGGTCCTATAAATGTTATAGTACCAATTAATCTATTAAATATAGGATTAATAACTGTATTAGGTATTCCAGCACTATTTTCTTTAATATTTATAAATGTAATAGTATTTTAAGAGGTGATAAGTATGTTGGATGCATTCATAGAAGAACAAAAAGTAGCGCATCGTATATTAAAAAATGCAGTTGCTAAAAATAAGTGTTCACATGCTTACTTATTTGAAACAAATGGATATTCAAAGAAAGAAGAATTAGCGCTCTCTTTTGCTAAATACTTACTTTGTCCTTATAATTACTTAAATAATTCAAAATGTGTTAATTGTACACAATGTGAAAATATAGATAAAAATATATTTAGTGAATTAAAAATAATAAGACCAGATGGTTTATGGATCAAAAAAGAACAACTAATGGAATTACAAGAAGACTTTAAAACTAAAAGTGTCCAAGCTAATAAAAAAGTATATATAATAACAGATGCGACTAAATTAAATCCATCATCTGCTAATTCAATATTAAAATTTTTAGAAGAACCATCTGATAATATAGTCGCAATACTTTTAGCAGATAACATCCATCAACTATTAGATACGATAGTTTCAAGATGTCAAATAATTACATTAAATAAAAATCAAACAAATGAAAATAAATTAGTAGCACTTCTATCAACAAAAGTAGAAGATATAGATTTATTAGAAAAAACAACCATTAATTTTATAAAAACACTTGAAAAATATAAAGAAAAAGCAATACTTTATACTAAAAAGAATTTTCATAATCAAATAACAGAAAAAAATGAATTAATTGCTTCTTTTGAAATAATGTGTTTATATTATAAAGACATATTAAATAAAAAAATAAATAGAGACTTAGAAGTATTTAATAATATAGATGAAGAAATAAATAACAATAATACAATAGAAACAATAAATAAAAAAATAAAAATAATATTAGATTTAAAAAATAAAATATATATAAATGCTAATACAAATTTACTAATAGATAAACTAATAATTGAAATAGGAGGTATAGTATGAAAATAGTTGGTGTCCAATTTGAAGATGAGGAAAGAATAAATTATTTTTATGTTGATGATTTAGAATTAAATAAAAATGTAACTGTAATAGTAGAAGATAATGGGGTACTTCAATTTGGAAAAGTTGTGACAAATATCCATCCTATTGAAGAAAAAAAACTAGAAAGAGAATTAGGTAAAGTAATTAGAATTGCTACTAAAAAAGATTATCAACAACACTTATCTAATTTAAAAGAATCAACACAAGCTTTAAAAAAATGTAAAGAATTAGTTAAAAAATATAATTTAGATATGAAAATAATAGATGCTACTTTTACTTTTAATCAAGATCAATTATTATTTCATTTCTACGCTGATCAAAGAATAGATTTTAGAGATTTAGCTCGTGAACTAGCTTCTATTTATCGTACAAGAATTGAATTAAGACAAATAGGTGTTAGAGATAAAGCTAAAAAAGTATGTGGTATGGGATTGTGTGGCCAAAAATTATGTTGTTCAAGATTCTTAAATGAATTTGATTCAGTATCTATATCAATGGCTAAAAATCAAAATTTATCACTTAATCCAACTAAAATAAATGGAGTATGTGGTAGATTACTATGTTGTTTAAAATATGAAGATGAATGTTATAAAGAATGTAAAAAAAATTTACCAAATGTTGGACAAACTATAGATATAAATAATACAAAAGGTCGTGTAATATCAGTTGATATATTAAAACAAAGTTATAGAGTTGATACTGAATCTGGAATAATTGAGGTAAAAAAGGATGGAAGTAATTAATTATTTATTAGGTTATGAAAATTTAAAAGTATATCAAAATAGTGAAATGTTTAATTTTTCATTAGATTCTGTTTTATTACCAAATTTTGTAACACTTACTACTAAAACAAAAAAAATATTAGATATAGGAACAGGTAATGCTGTAATACCTATTATTTTATCTACAAAAACAAAAGCTAGTATAGATGCAGTTGAAATACAAAAAGAAGTATATGAATTAGGTAAGAAATCTATTGAATATAATAACTTACAAGAACAAATAAATATATATAATCAAGATATAAAAGATTTTAGTAATTCTAAAGAATCAGATATATATGATTTAATTACTTGTAATCCACCATTTTTTAAAATAAGTGAACAATCACACTTAAATGATACAGAATATAAGACAATTGCTAGGCATGAAATAAAATTAAATTTAGAAGATATAATGATTATTTCAAAGAAATTGTTAAAAAATAATGGTACATTAGGTATAGTTCATAGAACTGAAAGATTAATTGATATAATAGAATTAATGAAAAAACATAATATAGAACCAAAAAAAATAAGATTAATTTATCCTAAAATAGGTTCTGATTCTAATATATTATTAATTGAAGGAACCAAAAATGGAAATCCAGGTTTAAAAATACTAGATCCAATATATACACATGATGAGTCTGGAGAATATACAAAAGAAATAAAAGAATACTTTACAAATTAGATAGTTTAGACTATCTTTTTATTTCGACAAATTTCTATTATCTTAAGTGTTAGTATATGACATTTAAGGAGGAATTTTATGAACTATGAATCAATAAAACAAGAATTAATAAATAATGAAATATATAAGAAAGTAAAAGATTATAGTAAAAATAAATCAGATTTAAAGACATATTATAATGTAGGTAAGATGTTATATGAAGATGGTAAACATTATGGAGAAGGAATAATAAAAAAATATTCTGAAAATTTAACTAAAGAAATTGGTAAAGGTTTTACAACTAGTTCATTAAAAAGAATGCGACAATTCTATTTAATATATGAAAAAAGTGCGCCAGTGGCGCACCAATTGACATGGAGTCATTATGTAGAACTATTACCAATAAAAAATAGTGAAAAAAGAAATTACTATGAAACTATGTGTAAACAATATAATTGGAGCAAAAGAGAATTAAGAAATAAAATTAAACTAAATGAGTATGAAAGACTAGATAATAAAACTAAAGAAAAATTAATAAATAATGAAGAAAATAAAATAGAAGATTTTATAAAAAATCCTATAGTACTTAAAAGTAATATCACTAGAGAAAAGATAACTGAAAAACTATTGCATAATTTAATATTAGAGGATATTCCATCATTTATGAAAGAATTAGGTAATGGATTCAGTTTTATAGATAGTGAATATAAAATTAATATAGGAAATAGATATAACTATATAGATTTACTATTATTTAATTATATTTATAATTCATTTATAGTAATAGAATTAAAGGTAACCGAAATAAAAGCAGAATATATAGGTCAAATAAAAAAATACATGAATTATATAGATAAAAATATAAAAACAATTAACCAAAATAATACAATAGGAATAATAATATGTAAAAAAAATAATGAGTTTATAATGGAATACTGTTCAGATGACAGAATATTTAATACAACTTATCAATTAATATAATACTTTACAAATTAGATAGTGTAAACCTATCTTTTTTTCATAAAATATATTATAATAACTAAGAAAGAGGTGATTATATGTCACAAAAAAGTTATAATAATACACCAACAGTATATATAATCCCAACACCAATAGGAAATATGGATGATATAACACTTCGTGCTATTAAAATATTAAATCAAGTTGAAGTTATTTTTTGTGAGGATACTAGAGTAACATCTTTATTACTAAATCATTTAAATATAAAGAAAAAACTAATATCAAGCCATAAATTTAATGAAGAAAAAAATGATTTTAAACTATTAGAATATTTAAATAATGGTAGCGATGTAGGTGTAGTAACAGATAGAGGAACTCCAATAATTAGTGATCCAGGTTTTGAATTAGTAAAAGTTGCTATAGAAAATAACTATAATGTAGTATCATTACCAGGTCCTACAGCTTTTGTACCTGCATTAACATCTTCTGGAATAAGTCCTCAACCATTTTTATTTTATGGTTTCTTAATCAATAAAGAAGGAAAAAGAAAAAAAGAATTAGAAATATTAAAGAGTCATAAAGAAACAATGATATTTTATGAATCACCTCATAGAATAGTAGAAACATTAGATAATATGTTAGAAGTATTTGGTAATAGAAATATCAGTATTTCCCGGGAAATATCTAAAAAATTCGAAGAAATTTATCGTGGAACAATTGAAAGTGTAAAGGATCAATTGCTTGAAATTAAAGGTGAAATCGTAATTGTAGTTTCGGGAAATAATGAAAAGACAACATTTGACAATTTAACTATAATAGAACATGTAAACTTATATATAAAAGAAGGAATGACCTCTAAAGATGCTATTAAGAAAGTCGCAATCGATAGAGAAATGAATAAAAATGAAGTTTATAAAGAGTATCATGGAGGTAACTAATGAAATTAATAGTTGGATTAGGTAATCCTGGAAAAGAATATGAAAATACTAGACATAATATGGGATTTAGAGTTGTAGATAAATATGCAGTAAACAATAATATAAAATTTGAAAAAGAAAAATTTGGAGGATTATATACTGAGTTAATAAAAAACAACGAAAAAATAATAATATTAAAACCTCAAAAATATATTAATTTGTCAGGAGAAGTAATAAGAAAATATGTAGACTTTTATAAAATAGATATAAATGACATATTAATAATATGTGATGATTTAGATTTACAAATTGGAAAATATCGTTTAAGATATAAAGGTAGTAGTGGTGGACATAATGGTTTAAAAAACATTGAACAACACTTAAATACAAATGAATATAAAAGAATAAAAATAGGAATATCAAATAATAAAGAAATGGATACAAAAGATTATGTTTTAGGTAAATTAAATAAAGAAACATTAGATATAATCAATCCTGTAATAGATAAAATGCAATCAATATTAGATGATTACCTAGAAATGTCATTTGACAATTTAATGAATAAATATAATTAGTGGTACTTAAAAGTATCATTTTTATACTTGAAAGGAGGAAATAAAATGTTTGAAAACTTATTTAAAATCGATAATAAAAATATAAGTGGATTAACGAATGAATTACAATGTTTATATATTTATAATTATTTTAAACAAAAGAATAAATCAATAGTATTTGTAGTTAGTTCATTATATGAAGCAAATAAAATGTATCAATCATTATTAAACTATACTGAAGATGTTTTATTTTTTCCAATGGATGATTTTTTAACAAGTGAAGCATTAGCTGTATCACCTGAATTAAAAACGAATAGAATTGAAACAATAAACAAAATAATAGAAGATGATAAAAAAATAGTAGTAACCAATTTAATGGGATATCTAAGATTTTTACCACCTAAAAACCAATTTGAAAAGCATACTCTAAATATTAAATTAAATGATGAATATGATATTAAAGCATTAGTAGAAGAATTAAACTTAATGGGCTATGAAAGAACAGTAACTGTTTCATCTACTGGAGAAATGGCCATTAGAGGATTTGTACTAGATATTTTTGGTATAGGAATGACTAATCCAATAAGATTAGAGTTTTTTGGTGATACAATAGAAGAAATAAGAGAATTTAATTATGAAAATCAATTAACAATAAAAAAATTAGATAAAATTAAAATAGAATCAAACACAGAATTTTTAGTAGATCAATCAGTTGAAAATATTAATCATAAAGAAATAATTAACTATGTAAAACAAAGTAGTATATTAGATTATTTTAAAGATGTTCAAATATTTTTCCACAATTATTCAGAAATAGAAACTAATTATCAAAAGTTAACGGAAGAAATATTAGAATATAATATAAGTTTAGAATTACCTAAAACTACTAAATATATGAATTATTTAGAAGAATTAAAGACATCAAATGATATATATATTAATAATTTTGATAATAATGTAGATAATACACAAAACTATATTTCTTATGAAATAGAACCTTTTAGTAATAATATTAAAGAAATAAATAATAGATTAAATACTTATATAAAAGATAAAACAGTTATTATTTGTTTAAGTAGTAGATATCAAATAAATAAACTATTAGAAAACTTAGATAATGATAATATAATAATTACAAATGAATTTGAAATTTTTGATAATAAAATAAATTTAATAATAAAAAATATATCAATGGGATTTAATTATGATAAATATATAGTAATTAGTGAAAAAGAATTTTTTAATAAATCAGAATCAAAAACAAACTATAAAAATAGTTATAAATATGGAAAAAAGATAAGAGATATTAATAAATTAGAAATAGGAGACTATATAGTTCATAATACTCATGGTATTGGAAGATATATAGGTATTAAAACATTAACAAAAAATGGTTTAAAAAAAGATTATTTAGTTATTGAATATAAAGGTAATGATAAATTATATATTCCTGTAGAAAAAATAGAATTAATAAGTAAATATTCAACTAATGAAAGTATAGTACCTAAAGTAAATAAATTAGGTGGTACTGAATGGACTAAAACAAAATTAAGAATTAAAAAGAAATTAGAGAGTATTGCTTCTGATTTATTAAAATTATATGCTGCAAGAGAAGCTAGTGTTGGATTTGCTTATTTACAAGATGATGAAAATCAAATAGAATTTGAAAAACAATTTATTTATGAAGATACAATTGATCAATTAAAAGTAACAGAAGAAATCAAAAAAGATATGGAAAAACCAAAACCAATGGACCGATTATTATGTGGAGATGTAGGATATGGTAAAACAGAAGTAGCATTTCGTGCTATGTTTAAAGCAGTATTATCTGGTAAACAGGTAGCTTATTTATGTCCTACAACTATATTATCAAATCAACACTATAATAATGCAATAGAAAGATTTAAAGAATTTCCAGTTAATATTAAACTATTAAATAGATTTGTAACTAAAAAAGAGATAGATCAAACAATAGAAGGATTAAAAACAGGAAAAATAGATATTGTAATTGGTACACATAGGCTATTAAGTAACGATATAGATTTTAAAAACTTAGGATTATTAGTAATAGATGAAGAACAACGATTTGGGGTAAAACATAAAGAAAAGATAAAATCGTTAAAAAATAATATAGATGTATTAACTTTATCAGCAACTCCAATACCTCGTACATTACAAATGTCTATGTTAGGTATTAGGAATTTATCGTTACTAGAAACACCACCAATTAATAGATTACCAATTCAAACTTATGTGTTAGAAGAAAATAATTATATAATTAAAGATGCTATTTATAAAGAATTGGCTCGTAATGGTCAAGCATTTATTTTATATAATAAAGTTGAAGATATGGAATTGAAAAAACTAGAATTAGAAAGATTAATTCCTGAAGCAAGAATTACATATGCACACGGAAAAATGACAAAAAATGAATTAGAAAATGTAATGAATAGCTTTATAAATAAAGAATATGATGTTTTATTATGTACTACTATTATTGAAACAGGAATTGATATTCCAAGTGTTAATACATTAATAATAATTGATGCTGATAGATTTGGATTGTCACAACTATATCAAATTAGAGGAAGAGTCGGTAGGTCAAATAAAATCGCTTATTGTTACTTAATGTATAAAAAAGGTAAAGTAATATCAGATATTGCTAATAAGAGGCTATCTGTTATAAAAGAGTTTACAGAATTAGGTAGTGGATTTAGAATAGCAGCTCGTGATTTATCAATAAGAGGCGCTGGAGATATATTAGGTAGTGAACAAGCAGGATTTATTGATACTGTTGGTATTGAATTATACTTAAAAATGTTAAATGAAGAAATAAATAAATTAAAAGGTATTAATACTCATGTAACTAATAATATAGATCAACCTTTATTAGATGTTGAAACTACAATTGACGATAAATATGTAGAAGAAACAGAATTAAAAATAGAAATACATAAAAAAATCAATGAAATAGATTCATATGATAAATTAATAGAAATAAAAGAAGAATTAGAAGATAGATTTGGTAATATTAATGAAAGTATATTGATATATATGTATGAAGAATGGTTTGAAAAACTAGCTTCTAAATTTAATATTACAAAAGTAAGACAAACTAATAATTTTATAGAGATAACTTTACCACTCGATCTTACTAATAAAGTAAATGGTGAATTATTGTTTATAGAAGCTACAAGAATTACTAGAATGTTTAGATTTAAAATGATTAGTAAATGTTTAGTTATAACATTGGATATAATTAAATTAGATAAACATTATATTTTCTATTTAATAGAAATGATGGAACTATTAGAAAAAGCCACTAAATAATATTGTGTATTTTATACAATATTATTTTTTAATTGACTTTTTAAATAAAATAAGTATAATAAACAAACAGGTGATATAAATGAATGAATTTGAAATTTTAATGAGAGATAATATAATTTCTAGTATTGCTCCTATTGCAGTACCACTTCCATTTGCTGGTAAATACGAAAGCGAGATAGAATTAATTGATGTAATACCATTAAGCGCAATTTCTTTTAATAAAAATAATATAGTACATAATTATAATTTTTTTAGTCTTGATATAGAACCAATAAAATCGTTTATGTTACAAAGTTTATTTAAGATTCAAGAAAGTATGATTATATATAATGATATTGGTGTGGAATGGATAGATGATTTTG
>CAZYWD010000002.1:5880-7831 GCA_964651795.1 uncultured Muribaculaceae bacterium | reverse complement strand
TAGTAAATATAATAAATAATAATATAGATAAAAAAGAAACAATAAGTATAACAGACACATTAAAACTAAATAGTAATATAAATATTATAAGAGATAATTATAGTCCAATTGGATGTGTTATTATAGAAAATAATAGTGAATTGGACTGTAAACTAAGTAATTTCTTAGCTGAAATTTTAAGTAATTATGTTGCTAACTAACTAAATATATGTTATAATTTTACATATTAAAAGATTATGAAAGAAAGAAAAATAATATTATTTTTAAAGAGAGCTAGTATTTGGTGTAAACTAGTAAAATAAATTATTTTAAATGGTTCTGGAATTGTTTAAGTGAATGTTTAGCTTAAACCGTAAATATGCGTTAAATAAATAAGGTAGATTTATCTACAAACTAAGGTGGTACCACGTGAACTGCGTCCTTATATTAGGATGTAGTTTTTTATTTATAAGGAGGATTTATGAGATATTTTGAAAAAATTAGTTTTAATCAATTTAAAAAAGATGTAAATGATGACTCAAATTTATATAATTCATATTCAATACCAAAAAGAAGTACTAAAAATAGTGCTGGATATGATTTTGAATCATTATATGACTTTACAATTAAACCAAATGAAATAGTAAAAATACCATTAGGTATTAAAGTAAATATGAATATGGATGAAGTATTATTTTTAATGGTAAGAAGTAGTATGGGATTCAAATATAATGTGAGACTTGTAAATCAAATTGGTGTAATTGACAGTGATTACTATAATAATATAGATAATGAAGGACATATGTGGATAAAACTACAAAATCATGGTGATAAAGAATATGATGTTAAAAAGGGTGACAAAATCTGTCAAGGAATATTTACTAAATATTTAGTTGTAGATGATGAAGAAAAAATAGAAAAGACAAGAATAAGTGGATTTGGATCTACTGATAAGGAGGATTAATATGAAAGAAAAATTTTATATTTCAACAGCAATAGCTTATGCTTCAAGTAAACCACATATTGGTAATACTTATGAAATAGTTTTAGCAGATGCTATAGCTCGTTATAAGAGATTAACAGGTTTTGATGTTTATTTTCAAACAGGAACAGATGAACATGGTCAAAAAATTGAACAAAAAGCAATAGATATTGGTTTACAACCACAACAATATGTTGATGATATAGCACTAGAAGTTAGAAAAATATGGGATGTAATGAATACAAGTTATGATAAATTTGTAAGAACTACAAATCCTGCTCATAAAGAAATGGTATCAAAGATATTTAAAAAATTATATGATCAAGGAGATATTTATAAAGATAAATATGAAGGATTATACTGTACTCCATGTGAATCATTTTGGACAGAATCTCAATTAGAAGATGGAAAATGTCCAGATTGTGGAAGAGAAGTAAAAGTGGCTAGTGAAGAAGCATATTTCTTTAAATTAAGTAATTATAGTAAAAGATTAGAAGAATATATTGAATCACATCCTGATTTTATTCAACCTGAAAGTAGAAAAAATGAAATCATGAATAACTTTATAAAACCAGGCTTGCAAGATCTTTGTGTATCTCGTACATCATTTGATTGGGGTGTACCTGTAACATTTGATGATAAACATGTTATTTATGTTTGGATTGATGCATTATCAAACTATATAACTTTCTTAGGTTATGATGTTGATGGTAATAGTAGTGAAGAATTTAAAAAATATTGGCCTGCTAATATTCATTTAATTGGTAAAGATATATTAAGATTTCACACTATTTATTGGCCAGTTATGTTAATGGCGTTAGATTTACCACTACCAGATAAGATATTTGGACATCCTTGGGTATTATTTGGTGATGACAAGATGAGTAAATCAAAAGGTAATATTTTATATGCTGATGATTTAGTTAATTTATTTGGTGTTGATGCAGTAAGATATTATTTATTACATGAAATACCATATTCAAGTGATGG
>CAZYWD010000002.1:0-5870 GCA_964651795.1 uncultured Muribaculaceae bacterium | reverse complement strand
TTAATTGAGAGAATCAACTCTGATTTAGCAAACATTCTTGGTAATTTAGTAAATAGAACTATATCAATGGCTCATAAATATTTTGATGGAGTTATATATGGGCCAACATGTAAAGAAGAAATAGATGATGAATTAATCAATTTAGTATTAAATACTCCTAGTATTGTAGAATCTAAAATGAATGATTTAAAAGTAGCTGATGCAATTGACAGTATATTTGAGATATTTAGAAGATGTAATAAATATATAGATGAAACAACACCTTGGATTTTAGCAAAAGATCCAGAAAAAGAAGAAAGATTAAAGACAGTTTTATATAATTTATTAGAATCTATTAGATCAGGTGCTATTCTTTTACAACCATTCTTACCTGAAACAGCAGATAAGATATTTCATCAATTAAATACAGAAAATAGATTTATTGAAAGCATTAATTTTAAAGGTTTAGATAGTGAAATAAAATTAAATCAACCAGAAGTTTTATTTGCTAGAATAGATAAAGAAAAGAAATTAGAAGAAATAAATGTGTAAAATGTTGTAAATTGTCGTACGAAAACTACAAAATTTGTTTGTAGTTTTTTTCTTGATATGTTAATATAAATATGTTCGGGCAGAAAGGAAATTGATATGACAACAAACAAAGAACAAAAATTTGTAGTAATGAGTTTGATTGCTGTACCACTCTTAGTTGCTTGTAGTTTGATGGTAGAATTTAATGAAATTGATGCACTATTTCTTTTATTTGTAATAAGTGCAGTCATAAGGTATATAATAATAAGACGTAAAAGCTAGAAAATTATACTGGATAATGGTATAATTTTTTTGGTGATAGATATGTTTATAGATACACATTGTCATTTAAGTAAAGATGACTATGAAAATTTAGAAGAAGTAATAAACGAAATGAAAGATAATATAATGATAGTAAGTGGATGTAATGATAAAACTAATAAGGAAGTAATAGAATTAGTTAATAAATATCCAAATATTTATGGAACAATAGGTATACATCCTGAAGAACTAGAAAATATATCTGAAGATAGTTATAATTTTATTATTAATAATATAAATAATCCTAAAATAGTTGGAATTGGTGAAATAGGTTTAGATTACTATTATGGTAATAACGATAAAGAATTACAGAAACAGGTATTTCAAAGACAAATTGATATAGCTAAAGAATATAATAAACCGATTGTAATTCATTCTAGAGAAGCTATTAAAGATACAGTTGATATATTAAAATTTAATAATCTAACTATAAATGTAGTAATGCACTGTTATAGTTCTAGTTTAGAGGTTGCTAAAGAACTAGTTAAAATGAATGTAAAGTTAGGTATAGGTGGAGTGTTAACTTTTAAAAACAGTTCTAAATTAAAAGAGGTTGTTGAAAATATTGATTTAAAATATTTATTACTAGAAACAGATAGTCCTTATTTATCTCCAGAACCATTTAGAGGTAAACAAAATAGACCATATAATTGTTATTATGTGGCTGAAAAAATAGCTGAAATCAAAGATATTCCATTAGATGATGTTTTAAGGATAACTACTAATAATGCTATTGAACAATTTGACTTACATATATAATTTTGATAAAATTTTAGTAGTGACAATTAAAACGAGGTGAAATAAATGAATTTTGGTTTACTTGAATTAGCGGGTAAATGGGTAAGTTTATTAGTTGTTTCTACTATGTCCTTATTTAATATGGGCGTATATAATGAAAAAGAAATTAATGTAGATAATAATAATGCTACTAAAGATGTTAGTGTTGTTAGTACAATCACAGAATATAAAACTATTACTAAGTATAATCCAAAATTACCAAGTAATATTTCAAAAGTTATTACTGAAGGTGAAGATGGAATAAAATATACTACTAGTGATAATGAAGATTTAAAAGTAGTACAAGAAGTAGTTAATAAGGTAGTAGAAAAAGGGTCAGGTGCATATGGTATCTATAAAGGTAGATTATCAGGGTATGGACCAGATTGTGTAGGTTGTACAGGAACTGGTAACTTAGCTTGTAAAACAAGAGAAAAAACAGTTCATAGTTTAGTTAAAGATGGAATTTATTATAATGATGAAACATTTGGAAAAGTTAGAATATTAGCTGCTGCTTTAAAAGCATTTCCATGTGGAACTATTATAGAAGTAACTAAACCTGGTAAAGATCCATTTATGGCAGTTGTAATGGATACTGGAGCATCTATGTCTAACGCATGGCATGATGGTATTGTATGGATGGATTTAGCTTATTCAACTCAAAAAGATAAAACAGTATTTGGTGTTGATGGCTTAACAGGTAGAGATATTACATTTAGTGTACAAAGATGGGGATGGTAGAACCATCTTTTTTATTTTAATGTAAAATGTAAATAATATTGTCTAATAGCTTAAAAACTATCTAAAATATATAAAATTTGATATAATATATTTAATATAATGAAAGGTGGTAGTTATATGGAAAAAGAATATGATGGCGAATTAAATGAGTATCAAATAGTTTCCGAAAAACAACCACAATATATTAAACAATTATATTGGGATTTAGCACTTGGTTTACAAAAAGTAGATGGACTTAATCCCTCAAAATATATGGAAAAACTAATAAATAAAAGTATTAATGGTGAAATAAATAATATAGAATTAGAAAATAATTTAAAAAAATATTATGAAACACAAGATGTACATAAAAAACAAATATTAAATGAAAAAGAATGTGATATAGTAAGTACTAGAATTGTAGAAATATTAGAAACAAATGATTTTGAATTATCTATAAATTTTATACTTTATCTACATAACTATTTATTTAAAGATATATATGAATTTAATGGAAAATTTAGAAATGTAAATATCATAAAAAATGAACCAATATTAAATAATGACACAGTATCTTATAGTTATTATAATGTAATCGAATCATCATTAAAATATGAATTAGCTTTACAAAGTACTAAAGATTATAATAAAATGGATATTGTAGAAATAATAAATGACATTACAAATTTTACTTCAAAAATATGGCAAGTACATCCTTTTAGAGAAGGTAATACTAGAACAACCGCACTTTTTATAATCAAATATTTAAGAAATATAGGTTATAATGTTAATAATGAATTATTTAAAGAAAAATCTGTTTACTTTAGAAATTCATTAGTTAGAAGTAATTACTTCAATAATTACTTAAATATAAAACAAAATAATGAATATTTAATCAAATTTTTTGAAAACTTATTATTAGATAAAAATAATAATTTACAATCAAAAGATTTAGTAATTAATGAATTATTTTAGATTAGAGGGATTATATGAATTATTCACCTAAAAAAATGAATGAAAATTTAAATAATAATAATTTTAATTTTAAAAAGAAATTTGGTCAAAATTTTATTATAGATGAAAATATAATAAGAAACATTGTCGATAAAGCTGATGTAGATAAAGATACATTAGTAATAGAAATAGGACCAGGTGCTGGTTCACTAACAAATTTTTTGGCTAAACAAGCTAAAAATGTATTATGTTATGAGATAGATACTACTTTAAAAGAAATATTAAAAGAAAATTTAAAAGAATATGAAAACGTCAATATAATATACAATGATTTCTTAAAAGCAAATATAAGTGAAGCTTTAAAAAAATACAATTATGAAAAAATATATGTAGTTGCTAATTTACCATATTATATAACAACACCAATAATAATAAAAATTATTGAAGATAAATTAGATGTAGATAAAATAGTAGTAATGGTTCAAAAAGAAGTGGGAGATAGATTTAAAGCAATACCTGGTTCAAAAGATTATAATTCATTATCAATATTTTTAAACTATTACTTTGAAGTAAGCAAAATAATGGATGTAAGTAAAAATGTATTTATGCCAAAACCAAATGTAGATAGTATAGTGGTAGAATTTAAAAAAAGAAGTAATAAATTAAAAGTAAATGAAGAAATATTCTTTAAATTAATAAGAGATAGTTTTGTCCAAAAAAGAAAGACATTAAGAAATAATTTAAAAGAATATGATTTAGATAAAATAGAAAATATACTTAATAAATATAACTTAGATTTAAGTGTTAGAGCAGAACAAATACCTATAGAAATATTTGTAGAAATTGCTAATGAAATAGGAGGAAAAAATGAATAATAGGGTTGAAGATCAGTTAGATAATATGATTAATGAATTAAATGCTGTTAATGATGAATTTATTAATGTTTATTTTGATGAAGAAGGAATAGTCCAAAATAATGATGAGATGTTAGAAGAAGTAGAAGAATTCGAAGCAAATGATTCAGATGAATTAGAATTTGATATGCCAGAAGAAGAAAATATCAAAGAAGAAGCAAAACAAGAAGAAATAGAAGAAACAATTATAGAAAAACAACCAGAAACAATAATTGAAAAACAAGAAGATAAACCAAAATTTTCATATAATGAAATACTAAGTAGATTAGATAATACAGAAAAAGGAATAGACATTACTGATACAAATGATTTACTAAAATTAATTGATAGAACTAGTAGTGCTGATGAATTCTTTGATAAAATAGAAGAAGCGATGGATAATGATTAATAAAAAATGGGATGTTATCCTAGAACAAGAATTTAAAAAAGATTATTTTAAAAAATTAGGTATATTTGTAAAAAATGAATATAAAAATAAAATAATATATCCAGAATATAAAAATGTATTTAATGCTTTAAGATATACCGATTATGATGAAGTAAAAGTTGTAATATTAGGACAAGATCCATACCATGGTGAACATGAAGCTCATGGACTATCTTTTTCTGTATTAGAAGGAGTACAAATGCCACCATCATTAAGAAATATATTTAAAGAATTATATGATGATATAGGTGTTAAAAGAAATACAACAGATTTAACTAATTGGGCAAAACAAGGTGTATTACTATTAAACTCAATTATGACAGTTGTTAAAGATAAACCATTATCTCATAAAGATAAAGGTTGGGAAATATTTACAGATAGAATAATTGAATTATTAGGTGAAAGAGAAGAACCAATGGTATTTATATTATGGGGAAGTTTTGCGAGAAGTAAAAAAGAATTAATAAAAAATAATAAACATTTGATATTAGAAAGTGTTCATCCAAGTCCATTATCAGCTTCAAGAGGATTTTTTGGTAGTAAACCATTTTCTAAAACAAATCAATTTTTAGAAAAAAATAACATAAAAAAAATAGAATGGTAGTGATAATATGTCTTTTACTAGTATTGTAAAAAATGAAATAAGTAAATTAGATACAATGGATACTGAAAAAATAACTGAATTGTCAGCTATTATTAGAAATATTGGTATAATTGATGAAAATATTAAAATAACTAGTGAAAATTCTAGTGTATCTAGAAGAATATTTAATCTAATAAAAGACTTATATCACATAACTCCTAAAATTACTGTTCGTAAAGGTTATAATTTTAATAAAAATTTAATATATATTCTGGAAATAAATAAAAAAGTAGAAACAATAAAATCAGATTTAGAATTGAACAAAATAATTCCAGAAGATTATATATTAGCGGATGAAGAATTAGAAAAAGCTTATCTAAGAGGAATATTTTTAAGTGTTGGAAGTATTAATGATCCTAAAAAATCAAGATATCATTTAGAATTTTTTGTTGATAAAAAAGAATATGCAGAATTTATTTCTAATTTATTAAATAAATTCTATTTAAATAGTAAATATATTAAAAGAGAAAGTAAATATATGATATATATTAAAGAAGCAGAAAAAATAAGTGATTTTTTAATTCTAATGAAAGCTACTAATGCCTTATTTTATTATGAAGATATAAGAATTTATAGAGATCACAAGAATATGACAAATAGACTT
>CAZYWD010000001.1:0-27815 GCA_964651795.1 uncultured Muribaculaceae bacterium | reverse complement strand
AATATCTTTTTCCATTACAGATTGATACATAGCACCTGGATCTAATCCACCATGTGAGGGTACATAAGTAACCAAATAATAATATATTCTTTTCCTTTATATAATTTGTATATATAATATATAATTTTTTACTCATAAAATTCAAAATTCCATTCAATTGTAAGATATCGTTGTCCTGTTTCTTCATCAAACCCTCCAACTAATATTCTATCAATAAATTCATCAATAATTTCTCTATTTAATTTATCAATGTGTTTATATTTGCTGAGTATTTTATCCTGCGATTTTATATTTTGTTTTTTTTGTGAAAGTTCTTCTATTTCCTTATTTATTTGAAATAGCCTATTCTCTAATTTTTCTATTTCTTCACTATATTTTTTTCTAAAGTCTCTAAATTCTTTATCAGTAATCACTTCATCTACTCTATCCTCATAAAGTTTTTCATAATATCTTTGTTTTTTTTCTTTTTGATTTTGTATGACATTTTGTTCTTTTTGCAATATTTCTATTTTCAAAAATGTCTGATTAGATTTGCTTTTTAAATTTTTGTAATTATCATTTAGTAATGATTCATTATAATATTGCTTTAGTAAACAATTCATAGAATCTATAATACATTTCTCCAAATAATCAAAACGAATTGCGCGAGTATTATTACAATCACGATGCCCGTTTCTCCTACTCTTACATTCCAAATAATGTACTTTTCCAGTAGAAGTGAGCCCTGTATTTTTACAAAATATTTTTCCACATTTTTCACAATAAACTTTCCCTGAAAAAATATGAACTTTTTCTGTCCCTTTTTGAGTTTTTAGATTTTTCCCAAGTCTAAGTTGAACAATATTCCAAGTTTCTAAATCGATTATTTTATCATGTGTATTTTCAACTTTTATCCATTCATCTTTTGGAACTTTTATAGATTTTTTATTCTTATAACTAATATGCCTTGTTTTCCCTTGTACTAAATTTCCAATATAAACTTCATCCCTCAATATTTTTGATATAGTATCTATACTCCAAGATGATTTTTGTTTACAATTAATTACTTTGAAATTGCTACCCGTCATTTTTTTGTACTCATAAGGGCTTGGTATTTCTTCTTTATTCAATTGTTTTACGATTTTTTGATATCCATATCCTTGTTTATATAGATTGAATATCTTATTAATATATTTACTTGCAATTGGATCTATTACTAAATGATTTTTATCAACTGGATCTTTCATATATCCAAGTGGTGCAAAACTACCAGTAAATTCTCCTCTTTTCTTTTTTGACAATAAAGTTCCTTTAATATTTTCAGATAAATCTTCCAAATACCATTCATTGGTAAGTCCATTAATTTGTCTTGCCTTTTTATTTCCTTTATTATCGGTATCTGCATTATCTAATAAACTAATAAACCTTACTCGCCACTCTACAAATTTATTATGCAAGTATTTTTCAATTACTTCCATATCTCTTGAAAATCTAGACTGAGTTTTACAAATAACAATATTTACGTTTCCATTTTCACAATCGGCAATTAATCTGTTAAAATCCGGTCTTTCTACACCTGCTCCAGAATAATCCTCATCAACATAAACATCATATAAATCCCACTCATTATCATAAACATACTTTAAGAGCATATTTCTCTGATTTTGAATACTTTCACTTTCGTCAGAAATATGGTCTTTAATTCGATCCTCTTCTGACAGCCTGCAATAAACACCTACCTTTTTCTTCATAGTTATTACCTTCCTTAATTTGTAATAACTATCAAAACGCTAATATGCACAACATATTTATTATAGCATATGATAGTATTTTTTTCAGCCCATATTAAAATTCTATATTTTTTCTAACAAGATTATTATTTTTAAAAGTTTTAAATTAAACACCTCTTGAATCTTTAATTTATCATTATTATCAATGTTTTTAAAAATATTTTTCACTTTGAAAGAATTGTTCAATTTGATTCCCCCTTTAATTATTTTTGAACCTTATCTTATAAATCTTAATTAAAACATCAATTCAAAGCAATCCTATTTTAAATATATTCAATAAAAAAATTTATATTTCTATTAACTTACCATGAATAAAATACCTATTATCTTTATTATTACTTTTTTCAAAACTACAAGAATACAAAGTTATAATTGAATCATTCACATTAACCTCTACATTTGTTTTATAAAAACTTTTAGATTTTATTATATCTAAATAATTAATCCAATCTAAATCATTATTAAATTTTAAAATATATGAATCAGACATTGCATCATCGTAATAAGCACTAAAAATTTCAATTTTATAATTTTTAGTAGGCGTATATAGATAAGCATGATTATTTTTGTAAAATTCTTTATTCATATACTTTTTAATATCTGCAAACATCGAACGATTTAATGTGTTGTGTCCATATATAAAAGTATTATTATCACTAAAATTTAAACTAGAAGTAGCATCAATAAAAATTGTACCATAAGGACTATATTCTTTATATATATTACGTTTTAAGTAATAACTATTATTATCGGATTGTACAACAGGGTAATCAATATTTGTTCCATCTATCTTTATCCATCCAACTACATCCTTGTTAATTGTTTTTAGTTCTTCAAAGTTTATTTTTGAAGTCTGTTCTATATTTATTCCTTCTATAACAGATAATTCATCAGATGTTGCAATTTCAATCAACTCATTTTGAACTTTATTTTCTAATCTTAAATAGTGATAACTATTTAAATAATTATATAAAGAAAAGCAAAAGAGGCATAAAAAAAGTATGAAAACTATTTTTTCAATTTTTCTCATACATCTACCTCAAAATCAATTTCTTTAGTTTCATTTACACTTTTTTCTATTTTTTTATTTTTTAGATTTTTATTTTGTTTAATTTTATCTCTTAAATCTTTTTTATACATGTCATCAAACATTTTTTGTATATTCCATGAAATGTTTTTATCTATAACTTTGTTAGATTCCACTATTGACATATCATAAAGTAATAATGCAATATAAAATTCCATTGAAAATTTATTGTTTTTCAAATAATTTAGATGATTCTTAATTGCTTCTTTATTCAACATAATATTCGCCTTTCCTATTATTTAACTATAAATTTTTATTTTTATAATACTCTTGAACTTTCTCTTTTTCTATTGTTGAAATGTACTCTAATTGATTTCCAAAAATCTTCCAGCACGAGTAGACGCCAAATATCCAAATTAATGTTTGAAGTTCAAACATTTTTTTATTATAATATTTGCTTTACTATTTTATAATATAAATAATATACAGTTTTTGTTAGTTCATAAATAACTTTTGATTGTTTTTTTAGACAAATGAAAAGGTGAAAGAGAACTTATAATATACCCTTTCTTTCTTATCTCCTTTTGCAAATACAAAATAGTTGTTCTCGCATCTACACAATCATTATGTTCAGGGAATAATTCATTCATATTATCTGCCAATAAAGTTATAAGATTAATTTTTATATCATCGTTTTGTTGATATAATTCAATTATAATTTCAGCTAGTCTATCAGCTCCTTTTAAGTGGTCTTTAGATTTCATTTCTCTTTTACACCATAATGCATATTTTTTCAAATTTTTTTCACTATCACATTTTTCTTTTAAATAGTCTTTTTCATTATCAAATAACAAATTAAATACTCGTATTTCTATATCTATCCAATAATATGTAAATTCCTGTTTAATATTTTTTCTTACTAGTTTAGCTAAGTCAATCTTTTCAAAAGTTATAGTTTTGTATAGACTCTCTATTATTGTTGCTATTCTTTTCGCTTCATCATTGAGTAAATTATCAAATTCCAGTAATAACTTATTATACATTTTAAAACCTCCTTTAAATCAAAAAGAGAGCACTGCTAGATATTTACAACCAACAACTACTCTCTTAATTATTTTGTTAATTTTCATATAATTATAAATTAATAAGTTATAAATTAACATATTTGTATTATAACATATCAATTGCAAAAAGTCTACGGATATCCGTAAACTTTATTGTTTTTATTTTGTTAAAATTGTTATGGGTGGTAGATATGATACTTTTTAGAAATGCTGTTAGCAAACGTATATTGGAATTATGTGAAGAAAGAAATTACTCTCAAAATAAACTGGCAGAATTGAGTGGTATTTCAAATTCTACTTTATGTGGAATCATGAATAACAAAGTTGCAAATCCCAGTTCGTATATAATTTATAAAATTTGTAAAACCTTGAATATTACACTTAAAGAATTTTTTGACAGTAACTTATTTGAACAGAATTTTGATGATTAAAACTGATGATATCAGTTTTTTATTATGCAATGAAGATAGCTATTTGTTGACACATCTTAATACTATGTTATATAATAATCATTAATAAAAGGTGGAAATATTTATGTTAGACTACAATAAAATTTTAAATAAATTTATTCAAAAAATGGATTACCTTAATAATGATAATGTTGAAGGCATTGTTTTATATGGAAGTTTTTCTACTGGATTTAATACTGATAAATCAGATTTAGACTTGCATATAATATATAAAAATTGTGTTAACTTTATGGTTATAAAAGGTTCGACTATTATAGATGGTATGAAAATTGATTATATAGAAAAATCGTTAGATTATATTTATAATAGCGTACCAAAAGATTTTAAAAATCAGGATAATGCTTTGTTAAGTATTATTGGATATGGAAAAATTATTTATGATAGAAATGGAGAAATAATAAAACTTCAAGAACATATAAAGGAGTGCTTTTCTCTTCCCTTTCCTGAAATTAGTATTGAAAAAATTGAAGAAAGACTAACAGTAATTTACGATTATATATGTCAACTTCAAGAAATGTTAGAAAATAGTAACCCTTATTTTAATCATTTTTATCATATAACCATTGAAAAAATTCAAAGGCTTTATCATCAAATGCAAGGGTTTACAAAATTAACATCCAACAAAGTATATAAATTATATACCGACACAAAGGGATATAGAAATGCAATTCATAAAACTATTCCTGAAAAAGAATTTGTTGATTTGTATTTGAAAGCAATTGATGAGCATTTAAATAATGCTGAAAAAATAAGTATTATTATTTCAATTTTTAATTATATAACGAAAACAACACAATTAAACCTTACTAATTATAGAATAAAGTTAGCCTAACTAAAAAAACAAAAGCAAAAGAATTAATTTTCTTTTGCTTTTTATATTACTTCTTTACTTTCTTCTAATCGTATATAGTCTTTTTTAGTATGTCTATGTTTTATGCTTTTGTATAGTTTAAACAAATATATAGGACTTATAAATTTTGCTAGAAAGAAAAGTGATAAATTACATAACAATATATCGCTTATAATATCTTGATGTCCCTTATTCCATTTCTTAATATATTTTTTTTGTTCATTGGAAAATTTTGTATAACTTCCATAAATATTTCTGATACATCTAAATAATAATTTTCTATAATACCTTTTTTGATTAATAGTCAGATCACGTTCTAGACACCAGTTATAACTGGAAATAGTAATTTCTAATAAATCTAAGTATTTTTCAAATGTTTTTGAGGATGTAATTGTATTATTGGTTTTGCGATACACATAATAATTTTGATTGAAATACAACATATTTCGAGAAGATAAAACTAATTTTATTGACCACTCTTCATCTTCAAAAATTAATCCTTCATGAAATAAAAGCACCTCTTTATTAATTAATTTTTTTGATACTATAAAACGCCATGCCCTTCCAAAAACTTTATTATTTATCAAATTATATAAATTTTTTTCAACAAGCTGTAAATCATCGGGAAAAAACATTTTTTCAACTATATAATTATTATCTTTTTCAATATATTTTATTGTATTCATTAATACAAAATCAGGGTTTGCGTTTGATATGCATCTTTCCAACTCACAAAAAACATTCCCAAATATCCAATCATCTCCATCAATAAAAATCAAATATTCTCCACTTGATGATTTTATACCAACATTACGAGCTGATGAAACACCACCATTTAATTGACTAATAATTGAGCAATTAGAAATATTTTTAATTTTTTCCTTACATAGTTTTAAACTATTATCTGTCGAACCATCATTAACAATAATAAGTTCATAATTTGATTTTAAATAAGGAATTATTGAATCTAAACATTTTTCAATATATTTCGAATTATTATATACAGTTACAATTATACTAAAAAAATAATTATCATTAGTCATTTAAACTCGCATAATTTATATATCTATTTATCTCAGTAGAAAAATCAACAATATCTTTTTTTGAGCTATAAAACTTCTCATTATTTGATAATTTTATATAATATTCCTGTATACAATAAAACATCATATCATCCTCATCAATTATATAGTGTTTTATTAATTTATTATTTTGAAAAATGGCAATTGTCCCATCCTTAATCTTATTCATATCAAGATCATACAGAATATATTCTAACGATATTGATATTCCATTATTACAGACTAGTATTAATTTTTTTTGTAGAGTATTACTAGTAAGATCACTCTCATAAATAATATTTGTATTATTTTTGTCTGCAAAAATAATTCCATATCCGTGTCTACTTAATTTTTTATCATCTATTATCATAGCTTTGGAATCAATATATCTAACATTAATATTAGTATCACTATCAACAAAATAATTTGTCAAATAAATTTGATGTGGCATTTCTATTTCAAAAACTGTAGGTATAGAATTATTATGCATTGCCCTACCATTCCCGCTATCTACTATTCTATTTTTAGAAAAATTACTATAGATTGAATTTATTTTCAGATTGTTTTTTGATATAAATTTTTTACAAAAAGTTGTTATTTTAGAATACAAATAATTTTCAATCATCCTTATATTTAAATCTTCTTTATTGTCAAAATAATTACTTGACACAATAAAAGGCTTTTCCACAATTATATTATTTAATGATAAGCTCATACATTTGTCAATAATGGTTTCAAACTGAGATCGTGGTGTGCAGACATCTATTATTACATTTTTTACATTTATATTATTAGTAGTTAACACTTCATCAATGCTTTCGTATATATCATAGTCCAAAAATTTAGAATTAACTTTATATTTATCTACAAAATAAAGTTTACCTAAATTAGTTATTTTTTTATATGAATTATAGTGTAAATGTGCTGCTTTTCCTGTCCCTATTATTATTACATCTTTCATAATTTATCTTAATTCTTCTATTAATTTATCAGAAATTTCCTTTGCATTATTATATAAATATCTACAAATTTTAGTGCGAAGAAATCCAAAATTAAGTAGATCAACTTTTTCATTATCATATATATATTGCTTGTATCCATAATTGCTGTTAACTAATTGCACTAAATAAATATATACCATATATTTTAAATCGTAATCATTTAATTCAACATACTTATTAAATTCTTTGACGTAGTCAATGAAATGAGGCATATTAAAATTACCCTCTATACAATCTTTATCAATATAACTATATGACCTAACAATTTCCCATACAATTGGCATATATGATGCAGCTACAAAGTCAATTGTCGCATTAATTTTTCCATCTTTATAAATAAATTGCATCATACTGTAATCACCATGAGTATTTTTATATGTCACTTTATCCATCTCTGAGGTATTAAGATTCTTTTTAATATCTTCAATCATAGATATTTTTTCTTCAAAATCTGCTTTAATTTTATTCCCAATTTCATCTTGAGGAATTAAAGACATTAAATCCTTATATTTCTTAATACTACTATCAAATGTAGCTTCACTATACCAATTAGATACAATACCACCCGGTAACTGATATGAAAAATCTTCTAATGCCTTTACTATCAAGGCTAAATTTTTCGCTGATTCAATTGTCTGATCATAATTGCCAGAATTTTGTTCAATAGTATATCCTTCAATAAATTCTTGTAATATTACAGTTTTTCCTTCGTATATAAAACTATAATCACCATTTTTAGTCATCACATACACAGGAACTGCAATACCTTTTTTATTTAAATGATTTATTACATCTATTTCTTTTTTTATTTCTTCTGAACTATATCTTGACTGAAATTCTTTTAATATATAATGATTTAAATTTGTTTTTATTTCATATATATTAGCACTTCCTCTTTCTATCTTACTGATGTTTTGTACTTCTCTAATAGCATATAATTGGTTTAATACTTCTTTTATTGTTTCTTCGGTAAAAACACTTTTTTCTAGCATAATATATTCTCCTCTTCTTTTCTTTTTAAATATTTCATTATATTATTAACATCACCTCTTATTATTGAGGTCGTGGTGTTGCTTTCAATTAATTTTTCTAAAAATGATTTAATACAATAACTATTAACATACAGCATTTGATTATCAGTAAATAAAGGAATACTGCTATGCCAATTAGCATAAGGAAATAATTTTTTTATTATATGTTGATTATTATTTATAGGTGTTTCTTCAACAGTTCCGTTTTCACACAATCCATATAATAAAAGTATTTTTTTTATCTCAATAGGTTGATTTGTTTTTTCTTTATTCAATAAATTTTCCTTAGTTTCATATTTTAAATATCTTGATCCTTTAGTCATTATTAACTTTTTATTTATAGTCGTAAGCCAACTTTGATCTGCAGAGTTAATATCATAACCATATTTTTCTGCAATCAATCCTAACGTTGTTTTTCCTTGACCAAAATCACCAATAAGTAAAATACCTTGTCCATTCTTACTAATTATACTTGAATGCATATAAATATTATTATCATCATTAATAATATTTGAAATTACATTATTTAATAATGGAAACAAATCTGTTTTTTCTAGTTTTTTATTTATTTTATATACTACACTATTTATATTAACATTAACAAAATCATAATTCAATATTATATAATTTTTTATATCATTTTTATATTCTACCTCATCAAACATTACCATTCTAGAATTAATTTGGTCATCGTATTCTACTATATTATTTTCTATAAATAATATAGTATTTTTTATTAAATATGCTGTCTTAATCATCTTTTATTACTCTTTCCTAGTTCTACTAGTGGGTATAATAAATCGTCTGCTTCCATATTTACACCAAAAGTATCTCTTTCAAATCTATGAAAATCTGAACCTGCTGTTGTTATTAATTTGTATTTTTTTGCCATTAATAAAAAATACTCAAAGAAAGAAGTTCCCTCTCGAAGATTTACTAATTCCAAGCCAAGCAATCCATAATTAATTAATTCTTTAAGTAGTGGTTCAAACTTTTCTATTGTTTTATCCCTATAAATTGTAACCGGATGGGCTAAAACTGGAATTCCTCCGCTATCTCTGATTAAATTAATAGCTTCTTTTGCAGTCATTTTTTTCATAGGAATATAATCTGGTGTTTTTTCACCTATATATTTGCATGTTGCTTCATAAACATCATTTATAATTTTTTTATCAAATAAGATAGATATAATATCCCTCTTTGTCAAATATACATTTTTAAATTTATCAATATCTTTTTCTGTTATATTAAAATTGTATAATCGATTTAGATTTTTAATTACCTCTCTACATCTATATTCATTTTCCATATTATTTTCTTGAAATGTTTTATCGAGCTTATTACCATCGGTTAAGTAATACCCCAAAATATGCATTCTAGTTGGAATACCACAATCAATTTCAATACCAGGTATTAAAATCATATTTCCAGTTTGATTAACTAAATCATTCCATCCTTCAATTCCGCTAACATTATGATCTGCAAAACTAAGGGCCTTGAATTTTAATTTTTTTGCATACTCTAATAACTCCTGTCTTGTTTTCAACCCATCCGATAAAGTTGAATGAACATGAAGATCAAATGGTTCTTTCATACATACCTCCCACTATCATTCATATTTTAATACATCAATAAAATTTTGTTTATGTATTAAAATATTATTTAAAATTTCTTCACTATATTGATGAATAGAAACAATACTTTCCAAAAATAGTTTTGATTCATTTTTTCTTAATAATTCTTCAAAAAGTTGCTGTCTTAAACCCTTATCTATTCCATTTAATTCGTGTCCTCCATATATTTTTAAATTTTCTCGATTTATTAACAACGGATCTATTTTAAATGCACTATTTCTAGGCGTACTTAATATAACAATAGTACTATTTACTTTTATACTATTAAAAATTTTCTCTAAGACATCTGAACTACCAGTTGTATCAATATAAATATTTTGAGTAAAATTATTCTCTAAATAATTGTTATATAATTGAATGTTCACATTTGATTGCTTGTAATTTTCTTTTAATATTTTTAATTTTGAAAAGAATTCTTTCTCTTCTTTAACAACTACTGTTATATCTTGATATCCCATATCTAACAAATACACAAGACAACTAATCCCAATATTTCCTAAACCAAAAATAACAATTTTATCATCAAAATTAAGTTTGTTATGTTTATACATTATAGCTGTTATTAGTTCAAACCTTGTGAATGCTATATTATATATTGAATAACCACCTTTAAAAATTAATATTTGATCATTAATTTCACTTTCCAATATACCATGATCTATATTTAAAATATATTGACTATTATTAGCAATCTCGCTTACTCCCATATAACCATGATTATTGTATTTTTCTGTACCCCTACTAATTATACTATAATTTACCTTTACCGTTTTTTCATTCTTCATTTATATCCAACTTTCTTAATCCTTCAACAAAAATTTTTGTAGTTTCTTTCCAACTATAACTAACATTTTTTATAAGCTCTTCTCTATTTTTTATCATTTCTTTGTGTTCTAATGAAAACTTCATAATATTATATAGACCATTAGGATCTCTAAAATCATAAAGTAGCAAAGCATTATTATCCATTAATTCTTCTATTATTGGACTTTTAGGAGAAATAACACATCTTTTATAAGAAGATAACTTTACACAATTGGATGGAAAAAAACCATGTTTAAAAGCAGGTAAATCTAAATTATAAATATTCAAAAATACATTTGTTCTTTCAATAATTTTATTCCAATCTCGATCACCAATAAAAAATGGTATACGTATTATGTTTTTATTTGTTTTTATCAAATCATCGACATTAGTTTTGCTATTTGATGCTTCACAACCTGCTATCAATAAAAAACTGTTTGGATTATTAAGTTTATTGAAGTTTGATATAATTTCCTCAACCATTTTATATTTATAAATATTCCCGACAAAAGAAAATAGAAAAGCATTGTTAGGTAAGAAATTTAAATTTACTACATCGTTATTAAATTGATTATCTAGTGCGTTAATTCCCATATAATGAACAATTGATTCTCTATTATAATTTTTCTTTATTGAGTCTTGCATATATTCAGTTAGTGTAAATAATAAGTCAGTATTATTGATAAACTCTCTAACAATAAACTCATCAACATCAGTAATATTTCTATCAATTGGAAAAAAAGTATGGATTGTCCAAACAATCTTCCAACCTTTACTCTTAATAATTTTTATTTTTTCAATAAACTCTAAAGCAGATTTCATATCTTTACTATCATAGAATCTCTTTAATCGATTAAAATAAATTATTCCAGTTTTGGGTGATGCATATTCAGGTAAATTTGGCTTTACAGTAACTTCAATATCCTCGTATGATTTAAGTTCATTATATAAATTATAAATATAAGGACTCGGATGTGTTAATCCTGCATGTAATATATATAACTCCATTATATCTTCCTTAACAACTTATGTGTTTTTTCAACCTTATAACCTATTTCATCAATACTGTGAGCATCTGATCCGATTGTAAATTCATTATTATACTTTTTAAATAAATCGAGCATAAATTGTAATTGTTCCAAATTCCAAATTGATCTATCACTAGTATTTATTTCAATCATAATTTTCTTTTGACTACTTTTACTTACAATTTCTTCAAGTATCACTTTATATTTTTCCCAATCATCACGCAACTTTATATGTCCAATAATATCTATTGGGTAATTTTCAATCATATTTAAAATCGCTTTAAAATAATCTAATCCATCGGTAAATTGAATACTATGAATTGCACCAATAACATAATCGAAATTACCTATTTGTATTAAGTTTAGAGTTTCTTTTCTAAAATCGTTATCATATGAAAAATCTATCTCTATGCCATAATTTATTTTTATATTAGGATATTCTCTTCTTACTTTATCTATATTTTTCTTAAATTTGATTATTACATCATCGTTATATAATACTGCTTGATGTTTTGGAGATATTCTATTGCCATGATCTAATAAAAGTACTTCAGTTAAATTGCAATTAATACATTTAATTACATATTGTTGCAAGATTTCAACATCTTCAATTCCTTTTCGTACGTGTATATGCATGTCCTTCATTTTTATTAAAACCTCCTAACTTATTGTCAATTTTATGAACTATTTGTCCTGAGCTATCTTTTAGCATTTCCACAAGATAACTAGGATAAATTAAGTAATTATTAATTTCCGAAATCTTGATCCATTTAAAAATATAATATTTCCCTTCTAAACCATTAAATTGTTCATAGTTTGTTTTTTTTATATCACTAATACTTTTATAATAAAAACAAATTTCATGATATTGTACATTTTCTAATTCAAAAAAATTTTCAGATATTGTTTTTAATACAGGATTTATATTTATTCCTAATTCTTCTCTAGTTTCCCTAATTATCGCATCTTTAGAATTTTCTAATTCCTCAACCCTTCCACCAGGAAGCATCCAGAAATCAGAATTTTGTTTCTTATGAATTAAAATATTAAGTCCATCCATAGTTAATATAACTATAGCAACTCTAAAATTAAATTTAAACTTATCAGATTGATATGATATTATTTTAAACACCACCCTTATTTTCTTTTTAAATACATATTATAATAACTATTTAAGATGCCTGATTTATTAATCCAATATTCAACAATATTAACATCTAATTGATTTTTTAAATGTTCTTTACTGTTAATTGCCTGATTACAAGTGACTAGGATAGCTGCCTTGAATATATCATTTGCCTTATTAGGTATTGCTTCAGAATCAAATAGATTAACCGATCTTCCATTACCTAGTACTGTAACAAATTTACTATTTATTCTATATTGAGTTCCATAATTTTTAACTCTTCTAAATTCAATATTTTGATCTTTTTCATATTCAAGAAATATAGATAAATCAGCAGTTGCTCCGGCTGTAACATAAGAATTATTTGGTAGGCTTCTCACCACCTCATCCGTTATACTTTTGTACCCAGAAGCACCTATTACCAAAATTGGTTTTTCTTCAACTACAGCAGTTAAAATATCATCGTAGGTAGTATATCCTTTTTCCCCCGATACAATCAATTTCATAATGTCTGGATCGTAAATAATTACTCTAATACCAAATGCTCTAAATCTATCTGCTAATATTTCTCCCATATCCCCATAACCACAAAGCAATATAGATCGTCCAACTAACTTTTCTCCACCAATTAATTCAATAACTCTTATAAATATTGAATTTGCAATTTCTGGATAGGTAATATTTCTCTTTAAATTAGTTTTAGCAATGTTTAAAACAGGATACAATAGCCCATTTTCTAAATGACTAATTCTTCTCAAACCCATTTCAGTTAATTCTACTATTGCTTTAACATTATCATAATATTTATTATTTAAAATTTTTGATACAATTGCCCCATCATCTATTACTAATACTTTTTTATCTTTACGAGTTTCAATAAAATTGTATATCTTATCAGCTTCAGGTCCAATTTTATTATCATCATTTATAACAGAGTTATCTAATATATCGACAATAAATCCCATCTTTTTAAAAGTTGCTCTTATTTGATTTTGGTGTTTTGTTTGATCGCCTTTATCTAAAGCCATAATATCATTTCTTGAAATACCCATGTTAACAAAACCATTTAACAAACCTATATTTTCTTCCAAAAAATGATCTCTCCAAATTATTGCAACTCCAGATAAAGCTGATGAATTGGCTTTGGAATAATCACCAGCAATAGGCATGTCATTTAAAATTGCCATTATTTCCTCATCAGAATATTCGTTACATGTATTAATAATTGTATTAAATATTTCATGTAAACTATTATTATTATTTGAAATTTGTAATATATACTTTTGACTTGCAAAAACAGGGTTTGAAAAACTTCTTATCGGCAAATCACACATTCTATAATTAATTTTTATGATATTAATATTGTTACTAATAAGAATAATATTATCATTACTGTTATGTTCAATCTTATAATTACTATCAATTTTTACCTTTAACCGCTCTACTAACTCTTCTATTTTTGCATATAAATTAATTGTCATTCATACCACCTAAACTTTCTACAATTTTTGACATTTTCTATAAACAACTCTCTTTTACTTTTTTCAAAATTATTCATTGGCAAATGGGTTTCAAAAGATACAAATAAATTATTTAAATCTATATTATCCAATATCAAATTCATAAAATAATCAATATCTAGTGTTCCATTACCTATTACTGTGTATAAATTTTTATCTTTGTCAAAATCTCTTAAATGAATACATTTAACAAATTTTTTTAACATCTCATACGATTTTATCATATCTTCTTCACAAAAATAAAAGTTTTCTACATCAAATAACATTTGTACATTTTCTTCATTAACTTTATTAAGTAAATCTAGCATTACATCTGCTTTTTCTGTCAATGTATTTTTCTCGTTTTCTACAAGCAAAATTACATCATGCTCTTTTGCAATATTTGACATTTTTTGCATAATTTTTATATTATTCTCAAGATTATCATTTATTGGAAAGATACGAATATATTTAGATTTAAATTGCTGGGATAAAACTAAATATATATTAAATATTTTCCAAAATCTTTCTTTACTAAAATCTTTTTTACCTAATGGTGAATCAAGTACAGATACTGTCATTTTATTTTGACTTAATATATCAAAGATAGTTTTCACTTCATTAGGTGTTAATTCATGCAAATATTTATTATTTATTTTTCTAAGTTCAATAAATTCAATATTTAATTGTTTTAATAACTTAACCTGATCTTCTATAGTTTCTTCAATTTCATCATTAATAGCACTAAATTTTATTTTTTTAAAATTCATAATTACCTTCTAATAAATTTTCTAAATTTTCAATATTATTTGTTAAAATTGAAATTACATAATTACATAATACATCTTCTTTTTCCTGATAAATATGATTTGCTTGATTAATAATATAAAAACCTTTTAAGAAATTTTTATCTATCATTTTCATTTTATCGTTGAATTTATCTAAATATTTTTTTTCGCTCTCTCCATATATAATAAATTTATCTTTTTCAATCGAGTTAAACATTGAGAACGGCTTATTATCTTCACTCATAAAAGGAAAATTATCAACATTCTTATTGGTCATCATATCTAGAAAACTAGAACTTGATTTATAAAAGAAACCGCAGTTTATTAATTCTGGATATTTGTTTTCTTTGATTGTCTTTGTTGCTGTTTCGATTAAATTAATAACTTCTCTACGTTTATTCATTCTTGTTATTAAATCTAGGGGAGACAAAAATATAACCTTATTGATATATGAGTATCTTGATTTGTCTTGACTAAGATAATAAATTATTTTATTACATCCATGACTGTGACATATTATATTTATATTTTCAGCACCATTTTGAATAGCATAATCTATCCAAGCATTTATATCATAAATACAGTCATCAAAATTTTCAAAAGCTGACCCAATTGTTTTTCCAGTTTCGTTTTCTGAAGCAGAATTACTACTAATTATTTGAAATGCACCTCTTGTATGAGAACATAAAAAATTATATCCTTTAGTAGTTATAAAATTTCCGAGTTTATCTATAAAATCATTCGTTATAATATTTCCATCAACTCCAGGAAATATCAAACACCACTCGGTATTATTTTCTTTACTAATATAATTAATTCCAATCAAATTAATACCATCTTCTGTTATTGTTCTAACTCGTTTCATCTTAATCAACCCCTACCACACTTTCTAATAATTCATCATATTTTTTTCTACATTCCAAACGACTTATTTTTCCATTTGTCATTCTAGGAATTTTGGTATTATCTAAAATAATAAGATTTTCGTTTTTTACTTTAATTTGTAAATTTGTATAAAGAATTTCAATTATTTGTTTTTTTAACCGTTCTTTTTCAAACAGGGGCATAGATACACTCACTTCTTGAAAAATTGCTAATTCTTCTTGGAAATTTTTTATAATTGAAAAGGCGACATTATTACCCAAAAGTCCATTTGATAAATTAGTGTTTATGCAACTTTCAATCTCATAAGGTGACATATTCTTTCCGTTAATTTTAATAACTTCCTTAATACGACCAGTTATAAACAGATTACTCTTAAATAAGAATCCTAAATCACCCGTTCTATAAAATTTTCGTTTTTCATTATTTATTTGTAAATATTCAAAACTACTATTATCCGATTCAGAAACATAACCATTGCTTAATGATGGTGGAGAGATAACTATTTCACCAATTTTCAAATCCTCAAAGCTCTCATATTCATTTGGCTTCAAAATTAAAACTTCATCTGTTTGAACTTTTCCAACACTGATAATTCGATAATTATCCGAATCTGTACTCTCAACAATTTCATTATTTTTTAATTTTTCTTGATTTAAATTTAATACTACTAATTCTTCACCAATAGCCACTCCACTTAACAGCCCAGCTATTTCTGACATTCCACAATTTGGAAGTAAGCAACTTTTTTTCAAGCCATGTTTATTAAATGTATTATAAAATTCATCAAGCAAATTAATATTAACTGCCTCTCCACCTAATGATAACACTTCTAATTTTGAAAGATCTAAATCTTTTTTATTCATTGAATCATACAAAATAACACTATTTTTTAATGCAAAATTAGATGCTGCTCCATGCGTATGCGTTATCCTATATAATGAAAGATTTCTTATCCAAACACTACAATCATCTGAAAAATCTTTTGGACTTGTTACGTAAGATGTACTTCCTGTATATAATGGAATCATTAATCCTGTTAATATTCCATATATATGTGAATGAGGCATCCAAGTTAAACCAATTGACTTATTAGTAATATTCCAAATATTTTTACAATAGATTATATTTTGTTCTAACTGCTCAAAAGTAAGTTTTATTCCTTTAGATGCTTTAGTTGATCCAGAAGTTAGCATAATCATATCTGCATCATCAAAAGAAAGTTCTTTAATTACCAGCTTTGGGATTTCATCTAATTTTTTAGTATTAATATAGGCTATAGAACGTTCTTCACATATTTGTTCTAAATATGCTTCTCCAAAATTTGTAATAACTGCTCCAATAAACGAAAAATCATTTATTGTTTCATGAAATTGATTTACTATTTTTTCTTGCCCAACAGACTCTCCAATTGTTTTTATAATAGGAACTATCCCTGCATAAAAACAGGCATATATAGTTACTACCGAATCAACACCAGCAGGTAAATATAGCAAACAACATCTTTTATTTAAACCAATTCTTTTAAATTTTTCGCCCCTGTTTTTAACTTCATTATAAAACTTAGTATATGAAATTTTATCTTTTATTTTATTTTTATCCAGCTCAAAGATTGCAAATTCTGCACAGGTTTTATTAATAATATGTTCTTGTAGTTTATCGATTAATACATTACGCTCCATCTAAACACCTCTTCCTATAGAATAATATTTTATTCCATTTTGTTTCATTATTTTTGGATCAAAACAATTTCGACCATCATATATAATAGGACTTTTCATTAATTGCTTAATTTTCTTTATTGTTAAATTTTCTAAATTATAATTGTCATTTAAGATAAGAACTATATCTTTCTTATTTAATAAGTCATCAAGATCGTTTGCATAGTTAATTTTTTCTCCAAAAACTTTCTTTATATTATCTACTGACATTGTATCAAAAACTGTGATATAAGCATTTTTTTCCAACAAATATTCAATGTTATCAATTGCTGGTGACTCTCGAATATCATCTGTATTCTTTTTAAAACTTAATCCTAATATTCCAATATTGATTCCATTTAAGCTAACATCATTTGAAAGCATCTTTTCTATTAATTTCAATTTTTGATTTTCATTAACCTGAATACATGCATCTATCGTTTTTAATTCTATATTATTGTGTTTTGCAACATCTAGAAGTGCATTAGTATCTTTTGGAAAGCAACTTCCACCATAACCAATTCCCGGGCGTAAAAATTGATTGCCAATTCTAGTATCATATTTCATTCCGTCAATAACATTATCTACATTTACGTCTAAAGCATCACATAAATTAGCTATTTCATTAATGTATGATATTTTAAGTGCTAAAAAACAATTTGATGCATATTTCACTAATTCCGCACTTTTTCTATCCATAATCAATAGTGGAATATTATATGGAGAATCCGTAAAGGGTTTATATAATTGTTTCATAACTTCCTTAGAATAATCATCATTACACCCTACTACTATCCGTGAAGCATTAAAAGTATCATATATAGCAGTACCTTGTGATAAAAATTCTGGATTGCTTACTATCGTGATATTATAGTTGATATTTTTACTTTTAAAATAAGAATCTATTAGATCGTTTGTTCCAACAGGAACAGTAGATTTTATAATTACTATACAATCTTTAGTTATGTAATTAACTATTTTTTCACAAGCATCATAAATAAATTTTAAATTAGCTGATCCGTCTTTTTTCTGTGGAGTACCAACACACAATATAATTATATCTGTATTAGAGTAAGCTAAATATTGATCATCATAAAATTCTATTTTAAGAGATTTATCGCTTAAAAACTCTCCCACCTTAGCCTCTTTAATTGGAGAGATTCTTTTTTTTAATTTTTCTATCTTTTCATTCGAAGTCTCTAGTATTTTAACATTATGACCTACTTTGGCTAAACATAGACCAGTTATTAATCCTACATATCCAGCTCCAACAACAGTAATTTTTTTAAAATCCATATACATCATCATTCCTTACATTTCAAAAAAAGGAAGCAGAAAAGATGGCTTAATGCCTTTTTACTACTTCCAAAAATATACATAATTACATAATTTTTTATTCATACTATCATAATCCTTTTTATAACTCAAAAAATAATACGTTAATTATTAAAATAATTTTATAAATTTATATATTCTTTTACTACGATTAAAACTTTTTCTAATTCTTGAATTAATTTAGAAAAATTTTCATTAATATATATAACGTTTTCTTCTTTACTTTTTAGTTCATGATTAAATGCTAAATCTACTAATTTTGTAAATCCTAAATACTTACTGTCACTTTTTAAAGCATGTACTTCAATTGAATAATTAGGCATGTCAGACTGTTCTTTATATAATTTTAACTTATCTACTCTTGCGTTTATCTCTTGCATAAATTCTTTCAGAGTGTCATTGTACATCTCCATATCCCCTAAAAGCTCTATTCCATGATCCACATCTATTCCATTTTGTTTTAGATAATCTACATTGCCAATATTTATAGAATTTGAAATATTAATATTTATGTCTTTATCATTAGATTGTTTAGTTATATATACTGATGAAAATTGATTATTAGGTGTATATTCATCAACTGAATTAACATTTATTTCACTTGGTGGTTTACTCATATCTAACCATTCTTTCGGAAATTCCTTACTGTTATCACTTTTAATTGAATCATTTCCAATTAATCTATTTATTTCTTCATCTAATAATTTTTTATTTATTGGTTTTGATATATAAGAATTAAATCCCGCTTGTAAAAATCTTTCCTTTGCTCCCTCTACAGCATCAGCTGTAAGAGCTATTACTTTAGTATTAAAGTTAGGAATTTGATTTAGTCTATTTAATGTTTCTGTACCATCCATTCCTGGCATCATAGAATCCATAAATATTAAGTCATATTTTATTCCTTGATTTATTTTTTCAATACACTCATTCCCACTTAGCACCGCTTCTATTATAAAGTTGTATGGTTTTAAAAATGTTCTTGCAACTGATATATTTAATTTGTTATCATCAACTATTAATACTTTTTTATTACTATAATCTTTCATTTCAATTTGATTATTTTTCTCTTGACTATCTGGAATAGAATTAATGTTTAAAACCAGTTGTATTGTTCCTTCATTTGTCTTTAAATTAGTAGGAGAATTATTAACTTTTAAATAGTTTTTTAACACTAATTTTAATTCTTCTTTATTAATTGGTTTAGCTAAATAATCATTAAAGCCTAATTTTAAATAATGTTCTCGCATTCCTGATAAAGCATTTGCTGTTAATGCAACAGTTGGAGTATTGAATGCTTCTATTTGTTTTAAATTCTGTAATGTTTCAACGCCACTCATCTTTGGCATCATATCATCTAATAAAATTAAATCAAACTTTTCTCCTTTTTTTATTAATTCAATTGTTTGACTACCACTTTCTACTAATACAGTATCAATATTATATTCCTTTAAAATTTTATTTGCTACTTTTAAATTTAAATTATTATCATCAACTAATAAAACTTTGAAATTTGAAAAATCTAGTTTTTCATCTTCCTCTACTATATGCTGATTTTCTTCCCCGCCATGAAGTTGAATTATTTGTTGTTTTAAATATACTATAAAATTAGATCCTTCTCCATATTGAGTCTGAACCACAATTCTTCCACCCATCATATCTACAAGAGATTTTGTAATTGCTAGTCCAAGCCCTGTACCTTCAAGAGTTGTGTTTCTATCTTCTTCCAATCTATTAAACTTCGTAAAGAGAGTGTCTATTTTTTCTTTTTTGATACCACGCCCAGTATCCTTTATTGAAATTATTAAATCACACACATTTTTTTCATTAATACAATTTACATTAAAATATATTTGCCCTTTTTCAGTATATTTTACAGCATTTGTTAGAATATTTGTAATAATTTGTTTGATTTTACCAAGATCACCATACATTACTGCCGGAATATCTGGTGCAAATTTAGTAATAAATTCTATTGGTTTTTCACCAATTCTTGGTATTATCAATTTTGCTAAATTTTCTAAATGAGGTAATAGCTGATAATTATTATTTACTATTTCCATTTTATTAGCTTCTATCTTAGAAATATCTAAAACACCATTTACTATTTCTAGTAAATTTTGACTGGCCATAATTATATCATCAGCATCCTTCTGTGCTTCTTCTAATGTTTTTTCAGTTTTAATGCACTCACTAAATCCAACAATCGCATTTAAAGGTGTTCTAATTTCATGACTCATACTAGATAAAAATTCAGATTTAGCACGATTAGCCTTTTCTGCGTGTTCTTTTGCAAAAGATAATTGATTCATTATCTTTAAATCTGGATTTTCAATAGTGTGATACATAAATACAACAATAAAAGATATCAGTGCTGTAACTAATAGCAGTTCTGGATGCATCATTTGTACATAAGCAACTGGTGCTCCTATTAATACAAAAGCAATTATTGGTAAATACTTTTTAGGAGTAATCTTTTTAAAATTAAATCCTATATATATAAGCCAACAAAGCATCGTAAATCCCGTAACACCATACAGAAAATAAGCATTAGCACCATATACATAAATAATATCCCCATCATTGTAATAACTAAATGGTAACATAAAATTTAATATTATAAAAAGTGCAAAAGTTGTTATCAATAAATTAAATTCTATCTTAATTCTTTTCTTTACTTTTTCAGTCTTTTCTAAATCACTCACGACAGAAAAGAAAATATAGAACGTTAATAGAAATACTATTGATAATAAATATAAGAAATAAAGTTTGACAATTAACCATCTAATTATACTAGTATCTGGAAAATTCAAATTCGCATAAATTCCTATAAAATCTAAGATTATTCCTATAATAGATGTTCCAATAATAATTTCATAAATTCTATTTTCAATTAATTTAATTCTTTTTTTAATAAAATATAAAATTCCAATTAGTACTACATAAAACAAACTGCCTGCTAATAACAAAAAACTTAAATGCATTTTTAATCCGCCCTTCATATAAATACTACACAACAGTATTGTATCATGAATAAAAAAAATTGTCATTATTTGGTAAAAAAAATAAAAAGAATACACTTTTTATTTTCTTAAAACTAATTCTAGTTTCTTTGATTCTTTTTTTACATTAACTATTTCAGTTAAATTTTTCAAATTTTCAACGATTTGTTTATTCTCTTCTAATCCTTCATTTACAGATTGTATCCAACATTCAATCATTTCTTGAACATTCATTTCTGTTGATTTAAACGGTTGACGATAATTTATAATTGCCCTATTTTGAATATTCAAACTTTTTGGTATCCATGTAATTGATATTGGTTGAATATAAGAATTATTATCCTTAGCAAAATAAAATGCACTCTTTTTTGGAGAAAGTAAATTTTGCTTTTCTGGTTCTTTATTTGTTGTTCCTTCCGGAAATATTCCTATACTACTTTTTAACTTTAAATACATATCAAATTCTTTTAGTGATATACTATTATCTTGATTTGGATATTTATCAATGTCTTGATCTCTTATAATCGGAACAGCACCTATACCATTAAATACCAATGCTGTCATTTTACAAAGAATTGGATTTTTATTATTATTAAAAATACTATCTTCACCAGTAAAAAACCTTTTTAATGCCATCCAATGAACCGGTTTATCAATTGATGAAAACATCAAAAATGCATCATTTGTTTGTCTATGATTTGGAGCAAATACTATTGACTCTTTATCCGGTACTAATTCTTTATTTAAAATAATTGGTTTATATTTTGAAATTACACATGGTTTAACAGGAATTTTGACTAGTCTATAAATATTTTCTGTTAAAAACTTTTTAATATTTATATTTATATTCATCTTTTTTCCCCCCTTTTTTTTGCTATTTAGAATATGTGATTACTCTTTGTTTTATCATTACTTTTTCTTTTTCCTCATTATCATATACTTCTAACAATTTATTTCTGTCTACTTTACCACGCGTTGTTAATGGTATATTATTAATAAATATAAAGTTTTCTGGTATTTCATAGTATGTTAAAGATTTTTGACATAATTTTATAATTGAATCTTTAATATTTTCATCGTCTATAAAATCTTGATTTATTTCAATAAATGCTACTGGAACTGTTCCTTTTTTTTCAGATGGATATTTCATTACAATACATTTTTGCACACAAGGATGTTTTTCTATCATTTTACTAATGGCAAATAAATTAACCATTTGACTATTTACTTTTATAATATCCTGATCAATTCTTCCTTGTGGAACTACTTTACCTTTTTCATCTATATAAGCTAAATCTCCAGTATGTAACCATACTTTACCATCCTCATGTATTTTAAGTACTTCTTTTGTTTTTTCTTCATTATCAAAATATCCCTGCATTACTGTATCACCAGATATACATAATTCCCCAACTTTATTATAACTTAATTCTTTTTCAGTTTCTAAACCCACTATTTTAGGTGTTGCACTAATTATAGGCACTCCATTTTCTAAACACATCGCTGTCAACTCTGAAGCACCATATCCATCAATAATATTTATATCTGCTCCTCGTTCAGCAAAGAAATCTTTTATTTGTTTTAATAATGTATCAGAAATGGCTTCACTCCCAGAAAATACCTGCTTTACATGTGATAATGTTGATTTAGATATTTTTTTGTTTTTCAACACTTCATTTAATAAAACTGGGATAGTAGCAAAATAATTTACTTTTTCTTTTACAATAAGTTCATCTAATTTTTCTCTTTCTGGTTTTGGTCTTTGAACAACTTCCATCCCTTTAGCAATCGGAACAATCAAATTAATTAATAAACCATAAATATGATCATATGGTAAAATCCCTGATATTTTTTCATTTCTTTTTATTCCAATTCTAGTATTCAAGAAATGTCTAATCTCGGCGTCAAGATTATCAGGTGATAACATAACACCTTTAGTTTGGACTGTCCCACCAGTATAAATAATAACTGCTGTATAATCATTTTTATATTCTAAATCAATATCATTTTCTATTTTATTACCTGATGCAATATAATTATTCATAGAAATATATTTATCGTTTAATAATGGTTTTCTATTATTTATTTTTATTTTATATCCAATAGTTTCCTTTAATGGCATTGAATCTTCAACTGATGAATATATTATTTTATTAATATTTAATTTTTCTACTATCGGATTAATCTTATCAGTTGCAAATTGATTTTCTTTAGCAATAAAATGATTAGCAATATAAAGTACTTTAATTTGTTTTTTTGAATTAAGTTTAGATAACTTATTTTCAATAGATATGGTTGAATCAGCTGGTGAAATTGGTACTATCGTTACCATCAATTTCATAAGTGCTGTAATCATTATCACTGTTTCTGGCGTATTGACAACTAACAATGGAACAATATCACCTTTTATTATTCCATCAGCATTTAATTTTTTTGCACAATCATTAACTTTTTTTGTAAATTCCTCATTAATAATAGGAGTTTTATAGTAAGATGTAATTTTATATTTTTTAAAACTTGCGTTTGTTTTAGTCATTCTATCATATGGTGACATTTTTTGTAATGACCATTTTAAATCTCCTTTAGTGTAGTTTCTTAACCACAATTTATCTATCGATGGAACACCAGTAATTAATGAATCTGAATCTAAAATAGGCTCGTTAGATTCTTTTATTATAGAGCTAATGATGTCATACACCTCGTTATTCACATAATTATTAGCTCTTTTTACATTATTAGGTAAATTGAATTTAATATTATATGCACTATTGATACAAACAGCATCTGTAAATTCAGCTATTTTACTCAATAATTCAGGTTTATCGTCTGCCATTATATCAATATAGTTATCTTTAATAGCTTGTAATTTTTGTTCATCATTTTCAAATAATAAAAGATGATGATACTTTATTTGATTAAATAAAAGTTGAAAACTAATCGACCCTTTTACAAATTTTCCTTTAGGTGTATTTTCAGTTGATTTTTTTCTTGATGAAATTATAAAAATTTCGTTACCATCTTCATATAGTCGATTGATAGTTTCCTTAACCCCATCCCTAAATGGAGTTAATATATATTCTGGATAATACTTCTCCCAAAAAGTATTCAATATTTCTGTTGCTTTTAAATTTGCTTCTTCTTTTGAATATCCTCTTTCGATTAATTGATTTTCTATATCAAAAGCTTTATCGACATCATACCCATCCGAATTAACAACATTCATATTATATTTTCTTTTCATATAATTTACAGCATGGCTAAATACGAACTTCTCAAAATTGGTAAGCGTCCCATCAATGTCAAAACCGACTCTTCTCATAAAATCCCCTCTTTATAGGTGTGTATTATAGCATTTTTTCAACTTTTGTCAAATTTTGCCATTTCCACTACTACAGCATGTATTAGTATCTATAGTATACCATTAAATCTTAAATATTTCCAACACATAAATTAATTGTATTTTTTCAAAAAGTTTTTTCAAAAAAATAAAAAGTCGATATATTTTAAAATATATCGACTTTTGAACTCTTAAGTTTTTTTTTCTTTTTTCTAACAGTTTTATTGGATCAATATTCAATCCTTTTGCTATATTTTCAATTGTATCTATTGTTACTTTTCTATTTCCTCTTTCGATTTCACCAATGTAATTGGTACTTATATTTGATAATTCAGCTAGTGTCTCTTGAGATATTTTTAATTTTTGGCGATAATAAATAACATTATTTTTAAAAACCTGTCTCAATTCCATTATAAAACCTCCATACCAACAACATTATGGTATGATTTTTTAAAACTATTTACAACCAACAACTTTAGTGGTTTAATTATATATATAATTTGTTAGGAGGTTTATGATGATCAATAAACTATTATTTATTATTAAGAAAAGAAAAATTAAGAAAATCATACTTAATTCTAAAACAGTAAATAACATTGATTCTTTATTAAAGTTATTAAATAATAATGTTTTAGACAATTACATAATAAGATTAGATAAGAAAAAGGTTAAACTAAAAATATATACAGAAAACAAAAAAAAATTACATATTTCATATTTATTTGAAGATATGGATAATTATTTAAATTTGCCTAACTATAAAAATAACTTAAGTGGAACTGATTATATTTATAATATGTATGAAATGCAATATAAAAATATTATATTCAAGTATAATAAAAATTCTGATGAAATAAAGTTGGTATCCAAATATCTTTAATAATTAGATAAAAACATATTAATTAATTGAAATAATTATCTTATATCCACATTGAAAAAGTTATACCATTATCTAAAATAACTTGAGACAATTACCTATAATTGTTGTTATTTACTGCAACATTAAAATTAAATTGATTAAAAGATTAGTATCATTAAAAAATACTAATCTTTTTAATCATTTAGAATTAGTTAATTTAAAAAGACAATTTTTATATTAGAATATTATTAATTACTGTTTATTAAATTTTGATAATAATTTTTTTAATATCTCATATATGACATTTACAACAATTGAGTTACCTGCCTGGTGATATAGTGAGGACTTAGAATTAACTAACTTTGCTTTTTCATAATCAGACTCATCAAAACCCATTAGTTTCCATGCTTCATTTGGAGTAATTTTTCTTATCCTCATATTTATCTTTTCTCACTTTCTACAGCTATTTTACAGTTATCTGCCGTATTAGATGCAGTTAATGTTGGTGCATAACCATATTCAGAAAAAATTCTAGAAGTTTGAACAAATTTACTACTTTTATCAATTCCACACTTACCACCTGAATTGTATTTTTTCATATCAATTTGGTACTTGACACAAGTATTACCGATTTTAGTAAATTCGCGTATATTTCCCCCAATATCATCATAGCTTTCATCGGTTAAATAATATTGCTCTTCGACACTTGTATCTAAAAAATCTTTTAATTTAACTATAGATTCCTCTTTAATAGGAAATTCAAAATTTATATTTTCATCAAGAATTGCAATTAAAAAATACCTTTTTCTAGTTTGAGGTATTCCGTAATCTATAGCATTTAGTACATTATCAAACAATTTATACCCTAAACTCATCAAATCTTCTTTGAAAAAATTTAATGTTTTGATAAACTTCTTATTTGTGATACTAGCTACATTTTCAAATATAACATATTTGGGTTTCCTTGTTACTTCTTTAATTAAGCGTATCATTTCCCATCCAAGGGATGATCTTGTTAGACTATTATTTTCAAATCCTCTCATTTTTCCTGCATTGGAAATATCTTGACAAGGGAAACCCCCAATCCATAAATCACAATAAGGCAACTGACTGCCTTTAATTTCAGTAATACTTCCTAAATTTAGGCTATTATCTACACCATGGATTGCACAATAACTCTTTACTGCATTTTCATTTATTTCAGAAAAAAACATTATTTCATATTCTTTTAGTAATTTTTGTTGTTTTAATCTCTCAAGTGCTTTTTCGGGCGAACCAATACCACTAAAAAATGTTCCAACTTTTAATTTCTTTTTACTATTCATGCTAAGATTCATCTCCTTTTCATATTTTTATGACAAAAGACAAATACCACATCATAAAATGGATCAATTATTAGAAATTAAAATTAAAAAATCATATTTTATAATATGATTTTCGTTGTAATATAAGACATTTTGATAGTTTTAATTTATCTGGTTAAGAAGTATCCTCCGTGTCCGGGATCTATATATATAACTTTTCCTAGTAATGGAAAGTTATCTCCATCCG